>JAAZKM010000062.1 GCA_012799835.1 Candidatus Methanofastidiosia archaeon | reverse complement strand
CGTCTTTTCCTTTCTCAAGATTCTACGGTTATTATATCTGTCAACTATCGGGCAGGCAATACCGTCAGCTTTAGGACTTTTTAGATTAGCTTAAACACCTCATCTTAAAATCTGACCCCATTCTACCCCACAATTTTAAATTTCCTTTAAGTAAAATCTTAAGTTTTTCTTAAAATTAAATAGGCACTGCTAAGCTAGTGTTGTAACCCTACCCGCTAGACCCGTCGTCCCAAACAAAAAAACTCCTCCTTATAGTACAGCTTATTACTTTCACTGTTACTACAAGGGGAGCATATAAACTCTACTTTATAATATTCTTTATACCAACCGACGAATTTCTTTAGTCCTTACTCAATGCTTGTATTTGGTTTGAAGTTAATATCTCTCTCAAGATCAGAAACATCAGCATAATTTTTAAAACATCACCGGTATGCATGTCCCTTCATGTTGCAATTACCGGTAATTCTAATTTACAACCATACTATTTCCCAAATATTTTTTTAATCTTACTAACGTTTTTTTCTCCAACAAAATTCCTTATAGTTTCTTTTGCTTTACTTTTAACCGAAGTATTGAGTGAAGTTATCATTTCCAAAGCCTTACTTTCATCCTCGCTATTTGTAAAAACCTCGAATAATATCGGCTTACCAAGGATTTCACCACTAAGAAATCTTTCGCATACTTGTTCAAATTCATCTTTACTTGATGCTGACAAATACTCGAATCCAAGATCCTTACTATAATTTTTGATCAGAGTTTTTGACTTGTTCCCAAAGTGACCAGCAGCTGCTATATATTCATCTGCCGTTTTACCGAATGCTGCTGCCATATGATTGAAGTTTTTAAATTCCGTGCCTGTTCCGTTGTTAATTAGAAGAATTCGCAAATTATTTCCCACGTGGCGATTACCAATAGAGTTCATATCATAAAAAAATGCTAAATCCCCAACTACTCCAAAATATAATCTGTCTTTACTTGATAATGAAGCTCCTATTAAGGTAGAGACACAACCATCAATTCCAAACCCACCAACATTAGCATATGACTCTACTGTCTCAGGTAATTCGAAAAAATTCCACGATCGTAAGCTATTTAATATCC
The DNA here is from genome assembly GCA_012799835.1 of Candidatus Methanofastidiosia archaeon. GTDB lineage: Archaea > Methanobacteriota_B > Thermococci > Methanofastidiosales > Methanofastidiosaceae > Methanofastidiosum. The sequence continues at coordinate 810 of JAAZKM010000062.1, read as the reverse complement.
CAAAATGCATAACAGAATTTTCTGGTACCAATTTGTGAATTCTTTTTGCAATCCACAAATTCGAGAAAGGAAGTTCAGGAATAATGTTATATAATCGTGCAATTTCGACTCTACAAGTATTTAAATAATGGTCTGCCCTCTTGTTCCCCTTTTTATAATATTCAAAAAAAATCTTTTCGGGCATTTCAAAAACATATTTGAGTTTCCTAAATGTATCACGTAATTCCCCATCCTCATTGACTCTCCATACTTCTTTGCCAATTATCTTACTTGCAGAATAATCTCCAGTTATTTCACCAAGGTGTATAGTTAAATCAGGTCTTAAATCATTAGATTCAGACATTCTTTGCGAAGAACTAAGGGAATGAAGAACACGGTATTTCCCTTTATATCCACTTGTGTGATCACAAAATACTACTGCATCATGAGATTCACAAAAGCTGTCAATCGCAGTTGTTAATTCTTTTGACATTTTTGCATGAGATCCAATAAAGACTGCAATTCTTCCATCTGGCAAAGGGGGGTAAACATCTGACTGGGTGATTCGATTAATTATTCGAACTCTTGGCAGCTCTTTAATTTCGAACGAACGACTATATGATGTAGTTAAGTTGATATGTACGGGACCACCTCCATGTCGGGCTAATTCCAAGATTGCATTATTTAACTTTATCTCACAATCCCATATATCGCTATCATCTTTAATTAGTGGTAAATGTACGCTATGCATAACTACATCTTTGGGCATAAGGCTTCTATCAATAACTTGAGAGATGTGGTGGCCTACCCTTGAAATATCTTGAGTAGATG
>JAAZKM010000061.1 GCA_012799835.1 Candidatus Methanofastidiosia archaeon | reverse complement strand
TCATTCGCCTTTGATCTCGATTCGACCACAGGCCGTTTGTGTTCCCCTGAAAATTGTATTCTACCAATCCATGTTCATTGTCATTCCGACTTTATTGGGTTTGATGACAAAAATTATTCACTTATTCAAAAATCAACAAAATTCAAAGATTCGGTCAAGTCTTTTGTAATATCGTCTTAATGTGCCTTCTGATATCCGTTGTTCACGCGAAGACGGATCTTTTTCTTTTGTTTTCCCAACAACCAAGGTAATTTTTTTAGCGGATAAGAAGTTATTTTTTACCAAAAGAAAAATATTCCAAATAGTTTGATTCAATTGTAGCGAATCGCCACAGGACTAAATCAATAACAGAAACACGATCTCCTATGGTACGAGCAATATCAGTGCAAAGTATTGAAGGATTAGAATATCCCGCTGCATATGCAATCCTAACCAAATGCCGATCTGGTTTTGCGACATCAAGTCCAATGTTTTTAGCAAAATGGTAGGAAGTAGCTGGTCCCATGAACGGTAAGGTTTGAATGAAATTTATACCTTCGCACTCTATAAGCGATTTAATTTGTTTGAAACCGATTTTTGATATTTTACTTGCCCATTCAAGAATTGCTTTGATCTTTAATCTGTTTCCGAATATTTCTAATGCAGTTTGTTGGCATAATTGTTGATTAGCAACAATAGAATGAGCACCATTCCAATCTAAAAAAGCAGACGAGATCGCAGGGAATTTCTGACGAATAATAGTTTCACGCATCCCGGAAGACAAAATTACCCACGCTGCTTCCCTCAAAAAATCCTTTTCATGAATATTGGAAAACCGAAGACTATCTTGCCAATCAATTTCAGAGGCAAAGCCGCATTTAATAACTTTTGCCTTTATAGAAAGATATCGATCAGCAAGCTTTATTGGTTTCTTTTGCTCCGTTACCGGATGAGACATTTATCGGATCCTTACTTTTTTTGTAGTATCGTATCACATCTCGTATAGATCGACAAATTAAAATCATCCTCAATACACAAAAAGGACAACCTGGGAAATTACTTGCCATTTTGCTGAGTTCAATTTTACATAAATGGTATAATTTTAATTTAACAAACATGTTATCCGGAATTTCAATGGAATTAATGTTTGCATCCCAATATGCATGAAGAAGCTCTTTTTTACATTCATCAGAAAACTTCTTATTTTCTTGATAGCTACTTCGAAACATAGATTTAACTTGTGACATTTTCTGGACGGCATCACGATGTGAAATTGATTTACCTTTCCAATCAACTCTCCAAGCAACAAGAGAAGCAAAAAAAGAAAGAATCGAAGATACACCAAGAATAAAATAAACCATTCCTGGCAAAAGACCTATCTTTATGAAGCTATCGTCGGGAATAAATGTAGTTGCACAAAAAACTACAGAACAAGCAAGAAGTCCAACTTCTAATAGAAATGCTCCCAATGCATATCTATCACGTAAATAACTATGCATTGATATACTTTGATCTATGACGCGATATGCTCGTTCCATTTCTTCGTCCGCTATAGACTGCATAACTTATTCCTCAATAAGTGCCTTCCATTGCTTAACAGAAATAGCTGAATTTAAACGTCTAGCTATACCAGCTAGCGCATCACTAACAACATGCCTTTCGGTACTATCTCGTTTGCCTAGATAATCATCAATAAATTTGGATTGTTTGGTTATGTCTTTAATTGGTTGGTTAATTCTTTGAGACGCTTTCTCAAAAAAGGTTACAAGCATCTCTTT
>JAAZKM010000060.1 GCA_012799835.1 Candidatus Methanofastidiosia archaeon | reverse complement strand
GGAGTCGGGATACGCCCCGATATTTGCTTCAATTAAGGCTTTTCTGATGGGTCTAATCAATTTTGGTTTGTATCTTGCAATATTGGGTAAGGACTTAATACACTGCCTTGAGGTAATTGGTTTCTCATCCATGACATGCTTTAAATAATCGTCAATAATTAAATCGATCTTATTTTCTTTGTCCCATTTTGCATTAGTTGATATTAGTGCAATCCCTCTAGATCTGATGTAAGAATTTTCATTTTGAATCATACAAACAAATCTATCAAAATACCTGTAAACACAATCTGATCGCTCACTTTCTGATAGAAGTAACTTTAAGGATTCATAAGCAAGTTTATTGTCATTTGAGAATAAATTTTCAATAAGTTCACAAATACTTTCCATTTTCTCAACCCTTTTCTAATTATAAACACTCTTCATAATCCATGCCAAAAGAACCTAATCCTTAATAATGACGTTGTCCAAAACCCTTGAATTAGGTACCAACACGTATTTCCCATCTTCCCTCTTGATTTTTGTGTATATCAGAGAAACTTCCTCAACTACCCCCTCTATTTCCCCGATTTTTATAGTGTCGCCAACATTTACCGGGCTATAAAAGACTATAAAGACCCCGGAAAAGAAGTTTGGCACAATATTCTTTAATCCTATTACTATAAGTATAAGCCAAAAGACCATTATTATTGTGATAGTTATTATTAAAATCCCGGTGCTTACCTTAAGTTGGGTCAATGCCATTGTTCCAACTAGAATATAAATAAAATATCTGACTCCCTTTCCAAAAAACCAGTATTTTGGTATATTAATATCTTCAAATAATCTTTCTACCAATACTGCAATTTTATCGGCAACTACAAGCCCTATTATAACTACAAAGAATGCTATAAGGATATTTGGTATATAATTGATGAATATGTCCATGGGATTTCTAAATCCTGGTAAATCTAGTACCTCAAAAGCCAAAAATATTGAAACAATGTAAACAATCCAGCTGATAAAAATCTCAACGCTTTTTAAAATTTTAAATCCCACTCTTTCAGAAATCTTTTCAGCCTCTGTTCTCTTGAGGGCGTTTTCAATACCAAGTTTTTTCATTAATTTTTGGGTAAATTTGCCAACGCTTTTACCAATAAAGAATCCCAAAATAAGGATTAAAACTGCAAAGAATGCTCTCGGCAAAATTTCTGAAAATAATTGAAGTAGAGAGTTTAAAAATAATCTAATTTCAAGAAATATCATGTCAAGGCTCATTTAATCAACCTTTACCTCATCAGGGTCAACTTCCCAAACAAGCTCCCCGTTTTTGAAAACACGGATCATATTGTCGGATTCTGCCAATACTATTGCTATTGCGTCTGTGACCTTTGTCATCCAAGCAGCGGATAGATGCCTTGCCCCAAGCCCTTTAGGCAGTGAGAGACCTTCATTTCCGGACTCTAGATATCTTGAAGCTGCAAGAATTTTACCTTCACCCGATATGATAAATGCCCCATCAAGCCTCGAAAACTCCCTTATCATATTATGAACGTCAACATCATTTATTGTAACATAGCTTCTTTCAAAGGGATTGTAAGTTATCTGGGATGATCTTTGCATTACATTCCCACAGTCTCCGATAATAAAGGAGGTCCCTATAGGTTTACCCTCCTTGCCTTTTTTACCTAGCTGGACTGCAATAGAGAGAACGGAATAGATGACTTCCGTTTTAACATTTTTTAAACTGTAAAATAATTCATAAAGCCCGTTTGCAGTTATTTGGCTTGTTTTTCTTGTAGCTATAAAATTATAGTTATCACTGTCAAGGTTTCCCACATATACTATTTTATCCTCATTTTTCAGTAAATCCTGCTTTAAAGCAGCTGAGATGGCAAACTCTAGCCGTGTTTTGATCTTTTTCAGGATGTCTGGAACAAAGATAATTCTTTCAAATTTCTTCTTTATTTTCTCATTTGAAGATACTCCGAATAGATTAATTCCTTTGGAAGAAATAAATTCTTGGAGCCTTTCCATATCCTTAACAGAGTCAACTTCAACTAGAACGGCATCAGCGCCAGTGTCCTGGTAGATTGATGTCCCTGCCAGTATAAAAGGGTCGATTTCCATGTATTTACTCCGTGAAATTTTTTTCTACTACCTCTCCTTTAGGTTTAGTTTCCGAGAATATCTGGCCCTGGAATCTGTAGATCTTAACATTTTTATCCATCCAGCAGTCCAATGGGAGGCCTGCCTTTATACATGTGTGACAGAGAAAATCCTCACTATCCCACTTTTCTTCAACAGGCACCTGTGGTAGAAGTAAACCTTTCCTATACCCTAATTCAACAATAAGCCCATCCCGTCCGACTTCAATTTCAGAAGGGTATTTTTCTGCACTTGATACTTGGATCAACTTCGGGGGTGTTAAAACTGTGACCTCAACAACTAAGTTTTTGAGCTCATCAGGTCTTACCTTTGAAAATCTTGGATCCCTTGTGGCTGAAGATACTGAAGCATCAAGAAGGGCGTCTATTAGGGGGAGTACAGGTTCTGGATACCCGATACATCCTCTCAAGCTATGTTTTGGGTAGGTATGTAGCGTCACAAAGACGCCACAATTAACTTTGAACGATTCAGGGATATCTTGTATTGGTATGTTTTTTCTCGTGTTAAGATAGGATTCTATATTCTTTCTTGCGAGAAATACAAGTTTTTTCCCTTCCTCTAACTTGTACATTGAAGATAATTATTTAAGTTAATATAAATAGCTTTTGCATAGGTGATTTTATCGAGGCCGTGATTTTAGCTGCAGGTAAAGGGATTAGATTGTCCCCACTTACGGATGAAATACCAAAACCGATGTTGCCCTTAGGGGATACCACTATCCTTGGGAACATATTAAACATATTCAAATCTTCAGGGATAACGAAGGTGTCCATAATAGTGGGCCACAAAGCTGAAATCATCAAAGATTTCATAAAAAACAGCAATATTGGCCTTGACATAAGCTTTATTGAACAAAAAGAGCGCCTTGGAACGGGCCATGCTTTAATGATAGCTTCAAAATATATTAGTTCTGATTTCATATGCGTCTACGGCGACATTCTTTTTAAAGAGGACTTTATCACATCATTCCTATCAAAATTTAAGATGTCAGGCTCTTTTGCAATGATGGCTTTGATAGAAAGCGATACTCCCAAATTCTTTGGAAGCGTCACAGTTAATGGTGATGAGGTAACTGGTATTTTTGAAAAGTCAGATAATCCGCCTTCAAATCTGATCAATACAGGGATATACTGCTTCAAAAAAGAATCCCTTAATTACATAAATAACACTGGGATTTCCCCAAGAGGAGAATATGAGCTTACTGATTCCATAAAGATGATGATGGAAGAGGGGAAAAGCGTCAAATGGATGCCATTGGATGGAAAATGGCTTGACATTGGCAGACCTTGGGATTTAATAGATGCCAATATGTTCTTTTTAGAAAGTTTAAAACACCATGTATCCCTAGATTCAAAAATCTCATCTGATTCAAAAATAGGAAATCCTGTTTTTATTGATTCTCTTTCAGTAATTGATTCTTCCGAAATTTTACCCCCCTGCCTGTTATCAAAAAACATCAATGTTGGTAAAAATTCAAAGATTGGCTCTTCAGTTATCAGAGGGGACGTCAAAATAGGTAAAAACTGTGTCATTGAAAACTCTGTTATAATGAATGGGGTAACTATAGGCGATGGCTCTGTCGTATCATTTTCAATTATCGGGGAAAATTCAGAAATTGGAAAGAATGTAACGTTTGAAAGCAAATCTGGTAAAAATATATTTGTCGAAATCAAAGGTGGGCTTGTTGATTCAAACAGGAGCCAGCTTGGGGCAATTATAGGGAAAAATGTTAAAATTTTGGATAACTCCAAGATTGATCCTGGCCAAAAAATAGAATCATATTCTATAATTAAAAAATAAAAAAAGATTAGTCAAGCTCTAAAAGACGGCCGCAGTATGTGCATTTGTAAATCTTTTTTCTATTTTCCATTATATGTGTAGGAGCAACTTTTGACCCACAAATTGGGCACTTCGGAAGACTTGCTGGCTCATTTGGTGTCCTTGTGATCTGTCTTACTCCAGGTATTCTTTTGATTTTCTCTCTCTGAGTGTATGTTAGCATTCCGATTAGTATCCCCAATATGCCAAAGGCCCCCAAAATATAGGAAATTGGCCTATACTCATCGTGCCAGAATTTTTCCCTTCTTGTGACAGTCTCAAGCTCTTGGTATGGTATCTTCTCCTCATAAGTTTCAGTCACATTCTCAATAACTGTTTCAAGGTACTCTTCCCTTTTTATAGAGGATTCCTGCTTTATTATCTCATATGTTATCTTCTTTGAATATGCAAACATCCTATTTGAAAGGACTATCTTGTATTGCTGTATGCCTGTGCCAGCCGGGACAGTCCACACATCATTTAGCTCAATAGTTTTAGGCGGGGCATTATAAAAGACCATTTTAGGCTGCTGCTGCGACAACCAAAGCTCATAGTTTGCATTGTCAAGAATCTTAAACTCAAACTCACGTTCAATCTCTCTTTTGTTAGGATCTGTAGTTATAATGAATTTTATACGGTCATTTGGCTTTAATAACACCTCACCAAGGGTGATATAGTCATCACGCTGAAATTCCTTTGAAGAGTCAGCTATAGTTGTGTCTGCATAAACTGTTACATCCCTTGTCTTCTTGACTAGTTTTTCCTTGGGAACGACCCGCTCCACTATCTCTATCCTCTCCTTTGTCACATACTCCTGGGTAGTTATTGTTCTTTCAAAGGGAATTGTTGTATAATAAAACAATCCTCCAGCTATAATTAAAAGGATCAATCCTAAAACAACAAAATGTGTTCTTCTTATCATTGTTATCACCGTTGATACTATTCATATTAAATTCGATTACCTATTTATATTTATCGAAACAATACAGAAAAATCCCTTAATTACTAAAGAAAAGAAGCATTATACGTGATTTACGGGATAACGTGCCCCACAAGCTTCACACTGCAGAAATGTAATCCTGTCTTCCCTAATTATTCTTGTGTCAGGCCTGTTACATTCTGTGCAAATAACAGATTCTTTGGCGTATTTTTCAATTTTGTCATTAATAATGGAAGATGAAAACTTTCCCTGAAATATGGCTTCATGACCGCTCATGTTGCCTGCAGTTGCAAGCTCCCTTAATATGTACTTTAAGAATGCATCAACATCCCTGTTTAGAGATTGAGCTATCTCCCTGAAATTTTTAACTATGGTTCTGTTACCCATTACAAATGAATCAACTTTTGGGACCTCAAATCTACTAGTTTCAAAGACATTCTTAGGTAGTAGCTCTTCGGCCCTTTTTAATAGGGATTCGTAATCTGTTTTTCCCGCTCCCATAGTGGTGGAGTGTTTTTTGTGATTTATAAAGTTACCGAAAGTTTTAAATCACTAATCAGATTTCCTATTAATGCTAGCCGGGTAGGGTAGCGGTCAATCCTGCGGGGTTTTGGTCCCCGCGACAACGGTTCGAATCCGTTCCCGGCTATCATTACTTTTCAATACATTTAAATAATAAGGCGCCTCCTGTTATTACAGATAGAATGTCTAAAAGAATACTCACACTATTGATACTTATTTTGATATCGGTCACTTTGGGGTGCACATCAAGCGATAAAGAGCGAACAGCAAAAGACGTATTGCAGGATTGGAGGAATCAGGATTTCAATCCAATCGGTGAATCAAAAATTCCAACACCGGCCCCTTCAAAAGGGGAAACTCCCTCAGGATCAATAGCATGCCCAATACAGATTACCGACTATCGTCAGAGATTTGACGGGAATAGGGTCTACTTTGAAGGTAACGTCTATAATTACGGGGATGCAAGTTACAAAAATCCCAGAATAACTTGTGTAAAGCTATACATCTTTTTCTACAACAAAAATGGAAAAGTTATAGGTGAAGAGTCATATACGTTAGGCGTTAGAGAACTCAAATATGGAGAGAAATACCCTTTCACCGCAAGTGCAAACATTAGGTCTGGCACAGAGAGATTCATGGTGAAGGTAAGGTGCTGTAATAGATAAAAATAAGAGGCCCTATATTATTGACATGTGCTGTTATTTCTTTTTGAATAAATACTTTTAACTTGCAATAAGGCTAAGAATCTTTTGCACTTCAACTTCAATTATTCTAACTTCATCAGTTTGGATCCTATCCAGTTTGATCCTTGCATTTGGGAAATCTTATCCAAAGATACTTCAGGAATTACAGTGGAAAGTGAGTGGAAAAAATATGCTCCCATGTATGGACCCTTTTATCCTTTGTGGCAGAAGGCAAGTACAATTAAATAAAACTTTTACGCTTTACCCTATCCTTGAAACAACTAAATTGATGAAACTTTTTCCCTCTTTAAGAAGATTTTTACCAGAATCAGTTATGGTGTAGTATTTCCTATTTGGCCTTCCTTGACCGGAATCTTCCCACTCTGAAGTGACATAACCCCCATTTTCAAGATTATATAAGACTATGTAACTAGTTATCCTTGCAGGGGCGAAAGAAAAGCTTTTTTCTATTTCCTTTTTAACTTCATATGCATACATAGGCTTGTTTGACAACAGACTCAGAATATATATCCAAAGTACCTCTGTAGTAAGCTTTCTTTTGAGTCTATCGAGTGGCATTTATACACCTTTAATATTTTATCACCATAAACTATTTAAATCTTTATTATTCTTTTACGATATCATGTCATATTTTAAGAGGTGGCTTTATGGGAGAAATTAGAGTGGCAATTGCAGGTGTTGGCAATTGTGCATCCTCACTTGTTCAAGGTGTTGAGTATTATAGAAATAACGGAACAAAGCAAATAATTGGTTTAATGCATGAGAATTTGGGCGGGTACTTGCCACAAGACCTTAAATTTGTTGTCGCATTTGATATAGATAAGAGAAAAGTCGGAAAGGACATAAGTGAAGCCATATTTGAATCTCCAAACTGCACGAAAACGATTTATAGAAACGTC
>JAAZKM010000059.1 GCA_012799835.1 Candidatus Methanofastidiosia archaeon | reverse complement strand
TGCGTGCCAGTTTTGGGCATCGCTAGAGGGACAATGGGTTGTTTCATCATAAAAAATCCTCCAATCTTCTGTTTGAATACAGTATAACTGGAGGATTAGATAGATGCGATATACCTTGTTATTGGGCGCTTACAGTCGTTAAACGCTGTTGCCCATCAACAACAGAATATTGTCCATTTGAAATTTCAATAATTTCTCGAGATAAAAATTGAATTTGCGGAACACTTTCATTTATATCTTCAATAATATTTACTGATATTGGAGATACCGGCGATTTCCCTAATAATTGGAAATCCAACAAAGAAATACTCTTTTGCAAAGTCCAGCTCATATCACGCTGATATAGTGGAAGCGAAAGATTGTTTTTTCTATTTTTGAACACAAGCCAAAAATATTTAATTGCTTACTTTCCTTTGTAGGATCATAATTTGCTAAATCCAATAAGTTTTCGTTTATTTTCATCAAAGTCATCCTTACTTTTTGTTATTGTAATTAGCATATTACCAATATTTCTTTGTTATTTAAATCGATTCATCAAAAAAAATATTCTCATTTTATCAATGCTTTTCACCTGATAAAATGAGAATATTTATTAGGAAAGCGGCTGACTGATTAGTCTCTGATAAAGATTGAGCTTTGAAATAACCCGAATATTCAGCATTGATTTTTTATATCAAGTTGAATATTCGGATTTCTCTTTGTTTTTGTCCGTATTAATCATTTATTTCATAATAAGTATTTTTTGTTATCTTTCTAAAATATTTTTGGTTCAGTCCCTTATCATTTTTTAACCTTTCCTTCTTAACAAAGTGTTTTTAATATAAACTAAGCAACCTGGATACACAAACTATTGAATTGTATGGCATTATGGTTATTTTTTGATTCAATATCTTAGTTACCTAGTTAAAATACAAACATGTGAAAGTTAGTTATTTTAAACAATTGTTAGGATAACAGTCATCGATACATAAATAATAACTATTTTCGATTCGAAATAATCCTATCTCTCTCTTCATCTATAATCTTTATGGCATCTAATATCTCATCAAGAGAATACTCAACAGTTATATTCTTATTATCTATCATGTCAGACATTATTTTTTCTTTCTTTTTTAACCTATTATATATTTTCGAATCAATATATCCAGGATTAAAACTGTTAGAATCTTCTGGAGCTGTTTGCAGAAAATGATATCGAGTATATTCATTGTCTGACAGACCTAACCTGTGGATTCTGTCCCTAGATTGAAGCATATGAGTAAGGTTGAAATCATACTCAAAATATACTGCATCGTGCACAGATTTATGTAACGATATTGATTCTCCTAATGTTTGTGGATTAGAAACAAGTACTTGGATTTTACCATTTTTAAAACTATCGATTATAGGCTGTCTATCGCCTACTGGAGTCTGTCCGAATATTAAATTAGCATTTATTCCTGAGTTTACAAGAGAAATTAAAATTTTTTTAAGTGTATCAACATAAATCCCCCAAACCAATACTTTTTTTCCTTGTTTAACCAAATCAATTACAAGTTTAATTCCCATTTCAAATTTTGGAGAAATCATATTATCTACATTTAAATCACAATATCCGTCCTGAATCCCAGTATTTTTATCGATTATTTCCTTGTATTCATCGATAGTAGTTAAATCAATATCATCATAATTCATAAATTCAGCATAATTAATCCTCTTATTTACTAAACTAGGATTAGTAGATGCTTGTATTAATCTTATCAATCTGGCGAGACTTGAAGATTCACGTTCAAATATTGCTTTTGCCAATTCTTTTTGATCATCACTAGGTTTTGATACATATACATAATCACTATCGGGTTCCGGGATTTTCAGTTCATATTTGTTTGTTCGCCAGAAAAACGGATATAATTTCTGATTAATTACATTAATTAGATGTTTATTTGGATATTTTAATTCTCGTAAATCCCAACCAAAATAAGTTTTGTATTCGTTCCCATAAAGAATGTGGAGAAAATTATAAATATCCTGATATGAATTTGGTAATGGTGTTCCACTTAATACATATTTAAATTTACAATTATTTGATAGTTTCAAAGCATGTTGTGCTCTTACACCCTCAGGATTTTTTATGCGATGAACCTCATCAAAAACTAGCATTGTACTATCATCGATTAATTCCAAAAGTTTATCTCCGTGAGTAGGCAAAGCCTCATAATTTACAAGAATCAAATTTGAAATTAAGAAGTCTGAATTCAATAATTCTTTAAAATTATGTGCAGTTTGAGAATCAATAGAATATAATTTTTTATTATCACCAAAAACATACTGAAACTCTGTTTTCCAACTATTAAAGGCATTAATTGGTGCAATAACCAATAATCGATTAATTTTTTCACTTGATATTGTTGAATTTCTATTTAAATATGCGAAAACACCTAAAATCATAGCTGTTTTTCCTGAACCTGGTACAGAAAAATTTGCTGCACGTGACATTTCATATAAATAGAAAGCAGCATGTTTTTGGACATCATTCAACTTACGAAAAGTACATTCATCAATTATTCTTGAAAATGAGCGAAATAAATTTACCTTACTATTAGGATAATATTCGATATCTTCTTTTATTGTCTTTCCTAAAATCTTATACTGCTCAATTGAATATCTGTTCTTACTAATAAATCTTCTAACTTCATCACTTACAAAAACTTTAATATTTCTTCTTAATGCACGTTCTTCGGTTTTGTTTATGACATTTTGAACATCCATATAACTACAGTCTGATTTCATTGTACAATTATCTTCTTCGAAATATTTCGAAAAAGATCTACCATTCTTTAATATCCTATCTTTTTCAACAAAGCCATCTGTGGTTAAATCAATTCTTTTCACTCTATTCGAATCCATCACAAAAGAAATTATTTCATTTTCAGAATCACTTACATCAAATTCTTTAGAACTTGAATCGACAAATAATAGTTTTGACTCACATTGGTATTTTCCAATTTCAGAGTAAACTAAATCAGATATCTCAATTACCTCTACACCTTCTTCATTATTATTCCATAAATTATCGAATCTATCCTTAAAAGAATTTATTCGACTTCTAACATATTCACTAGTATCCCAAGAAACATCAACACTGATACTTTCGTAATTCCTACTCATACCACTTTTCGTTTCATTTACAGAGCCAATGAATAATATAGTTTCATCTTCTGAAGAAAGTAATCCAAATTTATCATGAAAGATACCTTCGCGAACAAAAGCTATTTTTATTCTGGCATAACCTGCTGCAATCATAAATGCCAAATTTCCTAACTTTTCTTGTGCATCAGAATTCAGTTTTTCATTTCTCTTTGCAAGAGATAATTCCTTTATTTCATTATACAAATCATACCCTTTCTTTATTCTAGAAAAATCTTCATAACTAATATCCTTTGATACAATATATTGTATTTTACCATTATTTCGAATAATATTTTCCATTTCGTATGAATATAACTCGATACCTTCTAGATTAAAATATCCGCTAACACGACAATATTTTGACGATTCTCTTAAAACTGGTTGATAAAAATCCTTTATCAAATCAGATGTGTAGTGGTTTTTAATATACGCTTTTAAATTATTACTATAGCTCATCATATTATCCTTTTTATTCTGTATAATTCATCACTTAATTTTGAAGCTAAGCCTTTCAGTTCTATCAACTCTTTATCATCTAAGTAATCAAAGTCCTCTTCAGACAAATCTTCTAGTAATTCAATTGCTTCATAAAATGAAAAAATAGCCTTTAATCGTTCTTTATTTTTCTCTTCTTTTTTAATTATTTCTTCTGTGGATTTTTTTATTTTATTAGTTGAGTCAATAAAATTATTATCCGTCGTAAATCGTAATTTTAATTCATTAGAATTCTCAACTGGATTCGATGTGAAACTATCATATATATCATCTACATGCTTGTCAACAATATTCACGAAACGATTAGATACTTCTTTATTATTCAAAATATATTTTTTCAGTTTTCTCATCGCTTTTGTAGGCTCATTATCATTATTATTATTATTTTTAGTAATCAGAAGGTATGCCAGAGTAGAATCAATAATTTCATCTTTTGTATCCTCATCTATTTTTTTTAATACAGAGTATACCTCCTCAAGAGGACCATCCAATTTTAAATCCTTCGCAAGATAAAATTTATCTATTGCATTTCCACCAGGTGAAATCATATTAACAAAACGTATAATAAGATTTGCAACACCGATACTCTTATCAATTGATTGTTTACTTATTCTCTCACCATAAGCTTCTCTATATTCTTCGACTGTCATTAATTGTTCAACTACAATTGTGTTGTAAACATCAAAAATTCTATCAATTGGATCATAATTGACTCTCCCCTCCATTCCATGTTGGAGATAAAGTTCTAGACCTTTTATTTTTTTTTGATCATATTTCGAATTTACATCTAATTCCAAAATTACAGCTTCAAAATACATCGTTTTATTACTTTCTTTTTGTATTTTTCTTAAAGCAGTAAGCCTTCTATTTCCATCAATTACCCGACCATCGGGTAATACTACACCAGGAACATCTTGTCCTCTTCTTCTCATTGATTTAATAGTATTATCCATATCTTTTTTTGAAGATTTATATATGAAATCCTCAAATATATCATTATAGTCAGAATTTCCTAATTCAGGTGTAAGTACATCATGATTTGACAAATATTTTCTATACGCAGTGTTAATTCTTCCATTTTGATTATTGTAATATAAATACTCCAAAGGAATTTGATATACTGGATAATTTTTATTATTATTTGCATCAATTGAAATCTTGTGTATTCTTTCTGTTTTTTTTATTTCACCAACATTTGCTCTTTCTAAAAGATTCATTTTAACATCTCTCCATTCTTCATTTTTTTATTCAACAATACATTGAATCTTGAATTACAAATAAAACTCCTCACCCAGCAACTTCATCTCATCGTTATTCATATACTGCTGGTACAACTCAGTAATTTCCTCAAGGCTCAATTCTGGTCGTTCCATCTTGATAATCGCTTGAATCAAATCCGCATAATTGGTTTCACTATATTCATTTATTTTATTCATTATCTCTGCATTCATTCAGACCATCCTTTCATCGCTTCATTCAGCATCGCCATAAACGCTACTCTATCTTGATGGTCGCTCAATCCTGATACTTGACCATCGCCAGCTTCAATGACAATCCACGAGCCATCAGCCAACTCGGCATAGTCCACAGTATAAAATGGACTTGGTAAATGTTGGTATTTTTCGACTAATTCTCTAGGTGGCTGTGTGGTAAACTCATCATTTGCTACTGATTCTGCAATACAAATCATTTTCCCATTCGCATAAAAAAACCGATATTCATTATGGCGGCCATTTAATGTTTTTAACTCAACATTCTCTTTGATACAGATTCCACCTGTTAGTAAATCCCCACGATAACGATAAAAAATTTCAAGATACTCATCTAATTGTTGCTGGGAAATCGCAATAGAGATACGGCTTGGTAATTCAGTTCCTTTTGCTAAATTTACATAGTCCTTAATCATAAACGCCGACATCTGAGAACGAATTTTTTCTATATCTACCTTAATCCCTAATGGAAAGGTCAACATTTTGGGTGTATCTTCTATCAATTCTGGATAAACGTTTGGAAATAAATGAAATTGTTCGTACTGCTCAGGTGCAGTTAATAATTCAATCTGATATTTATCTCTTAATTGCGAATAAAAAGATTGGTATTGTTATGGCGTCATCATCCAACCACGATAAATAGCACTACCATGCGTAAAATTTACTTGATTCAAGATTAATCGGTTTTCTTCAAAAAATTTTTCATAATTAAAAATCAAAGTTTGAGTTTCTGTCTGACAAGCTTGATATTCGCTAAGGTATTCTGTTTCAACTTGCTTACCATCAAAATAATCAGATGGGAAAATGATATAGTCCATTATTCTTCCACCAATCCATATTGCTTATATAGTCCTATTATTCGCGTGTACATTAAGCGGTTGGCCATCAGTTGTCGATAAGTCGCACTCTTTTCTTTACCGGCTAATTTGAGTGCATCCATTTGTTGTTTTTCTTTTGCAGCTGTGGTCATGATTTCATTTAACATCGCTTCAAATTGTGTGAGTCGGTCCATTTTATTTTCCTCTTTTCACATGCCATTCTTCTTTGGTTAATCGAGTGAAATGCTCGGTACGGACTTCCTTTAGTAGAGGCACATCGACATTTTCGAGTGTATGGTGGTAGGT
>JAAZKM010000058.1 GCA_012799835.1 Candidatus Methanofastidiosia archaeon | reverse complement strand
ATAAAAGCAATGTTCTTCTTCTGAAACATCACCGTATTTTTCCTGCGGATCTATTAAAAGATATGCTTTACCTTTATCGTGAAAAGACGGCCTCCCAGCTCTACCAATCATCTGTTGAAATTCAAATATCTTGAGAGGTTCTATTCCCATAGAAAATGTTTCAAATATAACAGCTGAAGCGGGAAAATCCACTCCCGCAGCCAAAGCTGCAGTAGTAATTACTGCATCAATCTTACCTTTCCAAAATTTGTTCTCGATCTCTCTCCTATCCTTAAAAGGGAGTCCCGAGTGGTATGCTACGGCATTTATTCCTCTAGTTTTAAAGTGCTCAGCTAAAGAATGACAATTCTTTCTCGAATTAGAGAAAACAATAACTTGTCCTCTGTGACCTTTCGAGGATATCTCGGAATTTTCCTTTCTTATTATTCTAGATATTGTATGAAGTTTCCCTCCGTGCCCAGAACAGAAAATAACGTGTCTTTCAAGAGGAACAGGTCGCTTATTATAAATTACCAGATCCATGTGGAGTAATTCAGACAGTTCAGTTGGATTGCCAACGGTAGCAGACAGGCCTATAAATTGTGCGTTGGGGTACAAAATATATAGTCTTGATATTAAGCTATCAAGTAATGGCCCTCTTTCTTTATCTTGCAACATGTGGATCTCATCTATTACCACAGTAGAAATATTTTTTATTGTAATACCCGATCTAAATACCTGATCAATTCCTTCATAAGTGCCAATTATTATATCAGAATCAAGAGATCTATTAATATCTTTAGGATTTTCAGTTATTCTAGATATCCCTACCCTTAATGAAACAGAATTTTTAGGATAATTCTCCTTGAAATCCTCATATTTCTGTAATGAAAGTGAAACTAGAGGAGATAAATATAATAATTTATCCCCTTTCTTATATCTTGAAAAAAAAGATAGTTCACCTATCAAAGTTTTGCCAGAAGCAGTTTCACTCATAATAAGAAAATTGTTACCTCTAAATAGTCCTTTGTCTATTGCAATAGACTGAACAGGAGTAAGTTCATTAATACCCCTAGAAGCAAGGCTATCTTTGAATTCAATAGGGATTTCAAGGTCTGAAATTTTATATATTTTACTATCTAACGGGGAAGCATCAATCCGATCATACAATGTTACAGAAGAGTCTTTTGTCGGGTCAAATTTTGGATCAAAAATCATCAATACTCTATCTACATCAGAGTATCTTTTGAGAAGTTTCTCAGCTAATTTTTTATCTTTTATCCCTTTATAGTTCAAATCTTTTGTAATTTCTGATTTAGCGCATAGCTCACATATTGGTTCAGAACGATAGGTATAAGGCGTACCTTTTGTATTAATTCTATTTTCGATTAAACAAAATCTACATAAGGAAATAAATTCAAATTTTGCACCATAAGAGTTAATCATGTTGATAAATAGTGTAAGTGTCTCTTCAGTAAAATGATCTTTGGAAATGAATATTTTATCACTTCTTAATAGTTTAAGTGATTCCTTGGGCATCAATATTATTTCTTTATCATTTTCTATCTTCCTGAATTTTTTTGGAATGAATCGTTCACCATCTTGTAGAAGAATAAGAATATATTTAGTTATGATTTTCTCATTAATAACTTCCAAAATCTCGACTTCATCTTTTTTCTTTTTACTTTTAACTGCAATGAGCATTATAGAAACCTTTTCCACAATATTTATAAAATAACCTTTTTAATTAAATAGAGGGTGTTCCTTTGAAGGTACTTATAGCTGGCAATTTTGATGTTATTCATCCAGGGCATATTCATTTTCTAACAGAAGCATCAAAGTTAGGGGAAGTGATCGTTGTTGTTGCAAGAGATGAAACTATAAAAAAATTCAAGGGACGTGCTCCAATATTTAATGAAAATGAACGCAAGTTGATTTTAGAAAATCTTAAAATGGTTAAGAAGGTAATACTTGGCGATCAAAAAGATTTTTTTACTCCAGTTTTACTTGAAAAGCCGGATATAATTTTTCTAGGGCCTGATCAATATTCTTCGTGGATAGAAGAGCGAATTAGTAAAAGTGGACTTGATACAAAGATAATGAGGCTTGATAGTAGGCTGCCATACAGTTCAAGTGAACTTAAGAGGAGATTTTTAAAGGTATACCCGATAGATTCTACAAAAGGAACTTAATTACAGGTATCAAAAGATTTTATGTTTAAACAGATTCCCCGTATAGAAATAGATGAAATAGTGGATAAAGCATTTAAAAATGCTAAAAAAAAAGCCCTCTCTAGTAAGAAAAACATAAATGAAATCGTCAAAGAAAAAGAATCAATTAGGGTCGCTGTTGCAGGGGAGAATCTAACAGAGTCACTTTTCAAGGTTGTAGATAGGTATCCGTCATTTGATAGATTGCCGCCTTTCACCAGGGAATTAATTGACATTATTGTTGGCATTGATAAATTAAGACACAATTTGGGCGCTGTTTCATTTGCAATTAACACGATTAATTCGATTAAATTAGAATATATTAAAAAAATAAGACGAGCTAAGTCATCACAGGATGCATCATACCTAAGAAAAGAATGTTATGGGCGATACATCTCAGTATTAAAACAAATAGAAAAGAATCTAAAATACTTAAATGATGCAAGAGACAAGTTAAAAAATCTTCCTTCTATCAATCCTGACCTTTATACCGTGGTGATTGCAGGATTTCCAAATGTAGGCAAATCTTCACTCTTAAAAGCTTTAACAAATTCAGAGCCGGAAATTAATTCGTATCCTTTCACAACAAAAGGTATTAATATTTCATCTTTTAAATATAGCAACAGAACAATACAGGTTGTAGATACGCCAGGATTGTTAGATAGGGAACTTAGCTGTAGGAATAATATTGAGCTACAAGCTATATCTGCATTAAAATATCTCGCAAAATTAATATTATTTGTTTTTGACCCAACAGAATCGTGTGGTTATAGTATGCAAAAACAAATGAGCCTATTCAATGAAATATCTGAGCAATTTATAGGCATTCCTTTTATTAAAATATTAAATAAATCAGATTTAAAAGAGTGGGGATTCAAAGAAGATATTGAGGGTATAAAAATTTCCGCAGAAGATGGAGAAAATATCAATTTACTGAAAGAAAAAATTGAAAAGATACTTTTCAATTACTTTGAGGAAGAGGTAGATTATTTTGAAAAAGATTGAAATTGAATCTAAAGGCATAACAGGCTTCTTAAGAAGTTTCAAACAGATTATAGAGAATATTGACAAAGAAGAAGGGATTAAAAAGATAGTATTTGCTGGAAATAAATTTACTTGCACGCCTTTTGTAGAGCTTTTAACTTATGTTATCAGATCTATGAACAAAGAAATTATCTATATTCCTGCAATTAAACTTGAAGAATCATATAAGGTAAAGTTATCCGATGTTGATTGTGATTTTGTTAAAGGGGGCGATCCTTACAATCCCGACTTAGTGATATTAATGGGTGGACTTGCCATGCCTGGTGGCCCAGATATCTCTTCAGTAAAAGTGTTTTTGGATAAGATAGGAAATGATAATAAAAAGATAATTGGTGTTTGTTTTATGAGTATTTTTGAAAATTCAAAATGGACTGATGATATCAATTTTGACTATATGATTGATACCTTTATGGACAGCGCAATATTTAGGGGATAAAATGGAACTCAAAAGTTGTAAGAAACTGTATATGAAGGATACCCATAGAGCTATCCCCCCAGAAGACACATTAAAGATAGTTAAAGAAAAACTTGAGATATGTGGCATCACAAGGATTGCAGATATAACGGATTTAGATCGACTTGGGATCCCTGTTTTTTCGGCTGTGAGGCCTGGTGCAACGCAAGGCTCAGTATCAGTATACAATGGTAAAGGCGTATCCAAAGTTGAAGCAGAAGTTTCAGCCATAATGGAAGGTATTGAGAGGTATTCCTCAGAGGTTAATGAATCATTAATTATAGATTCCTCACAGGCTGAATTAGATGGAAAAGTAAATTATCTCTCCCCTTATGAGTTAGCTTTGCCAGCTCAAGAGATGTACAATGAATATATTAGGATAGATTGGGTTAAAGGGTATGATCTTATTAAAAAAGAGGAGATCTATGTTCCTGCAAATTCTGTATTTCATCCATACCCATTAAAAAGGGATTATCCCCTCTTTAGAACAAATACAAATGGATTAGCATCGGGCAATACTTTAGAAGAAGCAATATTCCATGGATTATGTGAAGTCATAGAAAGAGACGCATGGTCTCTTGTTGAAATGAAAAGAACTTTTCCAAAAGACCTTGTAATAGAAATAGAAGATCCCTTACTTGAAGATTTTCTTAATAGATTTAAAGAGAGCGAAATAGAAATCGTCTTTAAAGATATAACTTCAGATATAAAACTCCCTACAATTCTTGCAGTAATTGATGATTTAAAATTAAAAGATCCCACCCTCATGGTAATGGGAATGGGAACACATATTGATCCCAAAGTAGCCCTATATCGGGCAATAACTGAAGCTGCGCAATCAAGATTAACTCAAATTCATGGTGCAAGAGAAGATACACAGAAGGCTGAAATGAAAAGGAGAATAGGCTACGATAGAATAAGAAGATTAAACTGGTATTACCTCAATGAATTTGGGGTAAAAACAAAAACTTCAGAGTTTACGGTTAAAGCATCGGATGATATATTAGATGACATAAACATCACCTTAGATATGTTGACTAAAAATGGAATTAATAGGGCAATAGTTGTTGATCTTACAAGAAGTGAACTTGGGATTCCAGTAGTGAGGGTTCTGATTCCACAACTAGAACAATACGGTATTGACAATTCAAGAATTGGATCAAGAGGCAGGATGAAAGAAGTTGATAAAAATTATTATTTATTTGGGCCCAAGCCTCTCACCAAAAGAAGCTAAAAAAATATTATCTTCAAATACGAATAGGAAAGTTACATATGCTCCTCCAATTAAAAGAGGCGATATTCCAAACGCAATTAATGAAGGCTTTAACATAATTGGTATTGTTGATGGTTTTTTCTTTAGGGAAAGTGCAGTTTCGCCAAGAGAAATAATGGAAGCTCTAAAAGATAAAGTTAAGATATACGGAGCTTCAAGTATGGGTGCATTAAGAGCTTCTGAGCTTGATAGATATGGAATGATCGGGATTGGAAAAATATATCATTTGTATCGAGACGGAACTTTAAATTCTGATGATGAAGTTGCATTATCATTTGAGAGTGAAGGATATACTCCACTGTCAGAGCCGCTTATTAATATCCGAGAAACAATAAAAAAGGCATTTGAAAATAATGTACTTAATAAAGAAGAATATGAAGTAGTATTTAAATCAGCTAAAAATTTGTATTTTCCAGAAAGAAGATGGGAAAAAATTATTCAAAATTCGGAAAATATACTAAATAGATCCCTTTCTAATTTAACTGAGTTTGTTAAAAGCAACAGGGTTGACATCAAGAGAGAAGATGCCATACTTCTTCTAAAAAGGATTAATGAAGATTCGAAATAGTTATAAGTTTCAACTTTTAGGAGCAGTCATGAGAACAAATAAAGAGCTCTTTGAAGAATCTAAAAAATATCTTTGCGGAGGAGTCAATAGTCCTGTTAGAGCCATAAAACCCTACCCTTTTTTTACAGAAAGGGCAAAAGGAGCAATGATATTGGATGTTGAAGGAAAAAGTTACATCGATTACTGTTTAAGTTATGGTCCAATGATGTTAGGACACAAAAATCCAGAAATTATTGATTCGGTAAAACATCAACTTGAAAAAGGAACTTTATTTGGCACCCCTACTGAAAATGAAATTATCTTTGCAAAAAGATTGTCCCAAGTTGTACCAAATGTAGAAAAAATAAGATGTGTTAGCACTGGTACTGAAGCTACTATGAGCGCTGTAAGGCTTGCAAGAGGGATAACTGGAAGACAAAAGATAGTAAAATTTGATGGCGGGTTTCATGGGGCTCATGATACAGTATTGGTAAAAGCTGGATCAGGTGTAGTAACTACCACAATCCCTGGTTCAAAAGGCATTCCAGAGGCGTCTATAAAAAACACCGTTTCTGTAAATTTTAACGACATAGAAGCATTGTCTTCTGTTATTGAAAAGAGGGATGTGGCGGGAATTATATTAGAGCCAATAATGGCGAATATTGGTTGTATCCTGCCAGAGAAGGGGTATCTAAAAGAAGTAAAAAGAATTGCAAAGCAAAACGAAACATTATTAATTATGGACGAAGTTATTACTGGATTTAGAGTAAGCCTTGGGGGAGCACAAGAATATTTCAAGGTAAATGGGGATATAATTACAATGGGGAAAATAATAGGTGGAGGATTTCCATTGGCAGCATTTGGAGGAAAACGAAAAATAATGAATGAAATATCTCCTGAAGGCCAAGTTTATAATGCGGGCACATTTAATGGAAATCCCGTTTCCATACCTGCAGGATTAAAAACTTTAGATATTCTTGAAAGAAAAGATACGTACTTGGGAATAAAAAAAATGACTGAAAAGATTATGGACGGTATTTACGATAAGACTTCAAAAATGAAAGCCGCACTATATGGCGCCCCAGGAATGTTTTGCTTATACTTTGGAGTAAATGAAGTTAAAAACTATGATGACGCTAAAAAATCAGACACTGAAATGTTTAAAAAGTTTCATAAGGAGTTATTAAAAAGAGGTGTTTTTTTACCTCCTTCACAATTTGAATGTAACTTTTTATCTATAAATCATGATGAGGAAATAATAGATAAAACTATAGATATCATTGCCTCTGCGTTAAATTCAATTAAAAGATGAGATTAAAATGAAGCTTATTTGTGGAACAAGGGGATCGAGATTAGCCGTAACTCAAACTGATGAGGCCATTAATACTTTATGTAAAAAAAATGAAATAGAAGTAGAAAAAAAAATAATAAAAACTAAAGGTGACCAAATTACCAATCTTCCCTTACATAAGATAGGGGATAAAGGCCTATTTATAAAAGAGATAGATGATGCGCTTATCAATAATCAGATTGATTTTGCTATCCATTCTTTAAAGGATTATCCTACAGAAGTCCTACCGGAGCTTGAAATCTGTGCAATAACAAAAAGAATGCCGCCTTATGATGCCATTGTCAGCCTTGAAAAATCAATAGAAGATCTCCCCGAAGGAGCCTCAGTCGGTACATCCTCTCTTAGAAGAAAATCAGAAATATTTAGGATTAGACCAGACCTAAATCTTAAGGACATAAGGGGAAACCTAGATACAAGGATACGAAAACTAAAAGAAGGCCATTATGATGCAATAATAATTGCAGAAGCAGGATTTAGAAGAGTATATGGGGAAATAAGTCAAATTGAAGGTTATAATTTTTCTAGAATAAGCCCGGACATAATTATCCCGTCTCCAGGCCAGGGCGCTTTGGCTGTAGTATGCAGAAAAGAAGATTATAAATTAAAGGAAATATTAAAGAGTATTAACGATGAAAAAACTAGAGTTGAGACAACGATGGAAAGACAATTCATGATTGATGTGGGGGGAGGGTGTAATCTGCCCGTAGGTGCACTTTCATTTATCGTTGAAGAGGAGATAGAACTCAAAGCATTTGTGGGTAATTCAGATGGGACAAAATCTATTAGAGGCGAAATAAAAGGAAAAAAAGAAGATTATATAGAGTTAGCTAAAGAGCTTGCTAAAAAAATGAATATTGGAACGTGATCCTTTGGTTGTATATATAGTAGGGGCAGGCCCAGGTGATCCTAAATTAATTACTATTAAGGCCGATGAACTAGTCAGAAAAGCAGATGTTATATTATATGACAAGCTTATAAGTAAAGATCTACTTTCGCATTCAAAAAAAGATTGTATTAAAGTATATGTGGGAAAGAAGTCAGAAGGTTCAAGTCAATTACAAGATGAAATAAATGAAGAGCTATACAAATACGGAAAAATGTATGATGTCGTTGTTAGACTAAAAGGCGGGGATCCATATATTTTTGGAAGAGGTGCAGAAGAAGCAATGTACCTCTACGAAAGAAACATACCATTTGAGATCATTCCCGGCATTTCATCTACAGTGTCCTGTCCTATGTATGCGGGTATCCCTCTTTCGTATAGAGAATCAAATTCATCCTTTGCCTTTTTAACGGGTCATGAGGCAGAAAATAAGTCATTTAGCATCAACTGGGAAAAACTCCCTGACACATTAGTTATTGTAATGGGTGTAAAAAATAGAGATCAAATAGCTAAAAATTTAATTAATGCTGGGTTTGATTCAAAAACGCCTGTTGCCATAATTAAAAACGGAACAACGTTACTACAAGAGACCACAATTTGTGATTTAGAAAGTCTGGGGGCAACTCCAGCCGAACCCCCTTCTGTGATATTTGTAGGAAAAAATGTTTTGTTGAGGGATAAGCTCGATTTTTTTCAGAAAAAGTTATCTTTAATTAAAAATAAAGATATATTTATTTCAAGAGAGAGTGGAGACGAATTAGAGATTATGAAAAAAAATGGGGCCAATATATATGCATACTCACTTATTGAAATAGTCAATATTGATTTTAAGACACCTAATTTGTCTGACTACGATGTTATAGTTCTTACAAGTGCAACAGGTGTTGATAGACTTAAGGGCATCAGTTTGCCTAAAGATAAAGAGTATTACACTATCGGTCCAAAAACTGAAGAAAAGTTAATTGAAAAGGGCATATACCCTAGAATACCTGAAAAATATAATTCAAAAGAGCTTACAAAATTTATGATATCTGAATTCAAAGATAGGAAAAAAATTTTGACTCTAAGATCTCAGGAAGCTCTTGGGTATTTAGAGGAGAAATTAAGCGAATTTCATGATGTCACAAGAGTCAATACGTATAAATTGAAACTGAAGGATGAAGTTCCAGAGAAAACAGAGTTTGACATTGCGTTCATTACAAGCTCTTCAAATGCAAAAGCATTTAAAAAAATGGGAATTAACGCGGAAATAGTTGTGTCAATAGGTCCTGAAACAAGTAATGAATTAAGAAAAAATGGAATTAATCCTTTAATTGAAGCAGATAATCATACCCTTTCGGGGATGCTTGAATCTTTACTAGATTATCTTTTTAGAGGCGGTAATTTTGGCAAAAATAAAGGATCCTGAAAATATAGGGATAGTTGCTGTATTTTCTGCACTTGCATTTGTTGCAACTAGATTCATACAGATCCCAATTCTTCAAACAGGGGGGTATCTTAATTTTGGAGAAGCTATAATATATATTGCAGCTATATTTTTCGGACCTTTCGTTGGAGGGCTTGTTGGTGCTATAGGGCCAGCTCTAGCGGATATTACGTCCCCATATGCAGCCTTTGCACCTTTTACGTTATTAATAAAAGGTATTGAAGGATTTATTGTTGGTAAAATATCTTCAACTAATCAAAAAAATATGAATAAACTGTTAGGTATATTGATTGGTGGAAGTGTAATGATCATTGGGTATTATGCTGTGGAAATATTTGTATTTTTAATACCCACACCAATTGCTCTTATAGAAGTTCCATTCAATATATTGCAAGTTATAGTTGGCGGAACGATAGCTATGATTGCTACTAAAACATTAAAAAACAGCATAGAAGAAATAATGCATAGGTAGTATGAAAGATAAATCAAGATATCTTAGAGATTTAAGAAAAATGATCCAGGATGGAGAAGTAGATCTTAGGATAATTGATACATTAAACATTCTAAATTCTAAAGAAGACTATTATACAACTTCAAGTTGTGCCGGAAGAATAATTCTTATTGAGCTTGAAGAGATAGGGGGAAAAAAGAGCTCTAACTTTATTTTCAAAAGTCATGAGAAAGTTGACTATAAAGATATTTGGAAAATTATTAATGATTATACTGGAACAAAAATGATTTTTCTGATAGTAAATTCTTCCATTATTCACGTAGTATGTAAAGATCTAGAATCTGCTAAAAAACTAATCAATATTTCAAAAGAGTCAGGATTTAAATACTCTTCAATATTTTCATTAAGTGACAAAATAATTGTCGAGATACGATCAACGGAAAAAATGGATATACCTCTTGTGAAAAACGGTATAGTCTATCCTAGTGAAGACTATTTGGTAATAATGATTGATATAGCAAATCAATTACTTGAACGAATCAAAAAGAAGATAGAAAAGTTAAATGAGAATTTAAGAAATATTAAATAAAATAAAATATATTTTATTTTTTAGTTGCTTTTTTCTTTTTTGGTATATCATAGCTCAGGTCTTTTAGTTTGTCTGTTTTTACAATAGCTTTGACTTTCTCAAGAGCTGAAATCAATGATTCGTCACTCTTCATTCGATATACGACAACTCCAAGCTGCTCATAGCTTTTGACTACGTCTTCATTGTAGACTGGAATATCTATTTTAATTGGTTCATCTGTTGGATTTCCAACAATTAAGTCCCTATACCCAAGCTTTGCAACATTCTCTACAATATATCCGCCCATATTCTGGACATCTTTGGGGAAAAGTATGAACTTAGCCATTTAAATCACCATTATAAGTGACACTACCATTGCAAGAAATCCAATGGCAGTGAAGCCCATTGAAACTGGATATACTTGCTTGAAGGTAAATATAGGTGAGAATGCAGATACTACAGAGAATAATACCGGCATTATCAAGCATAGGGCACAGTGTACAATAAGTAGTGGTAAATTTAGTGTTGGTGGGAGCCCTATAAATATTGTTATGAAAACACTTGATAATACGAAAAGTATTGCTTCCCTCATTAAATAATATCCCCCTCTTGCCCAAGATGCGTACTCTAAAGAAGGTCCTTCGATTACATCAGACTTAGCTTTTTCAATACTAAAAGGGTATTCGTTTAACATCATTAGGTAGCCTATGAAATAAACAAATGCCGCCAATATTCCTGGAAGGGTAAACAATATTGGTTTTAATGCAAAAATCTTTTCAAGATATAGTAAATCAATCATTCCTCCTGGAAAGATTAGTGTACTATCAAATCCTTGGTAGGCAACTATATCTGAGAAATTAATGGACTTAGCAAGTATTACTGGAACAAACATTGCAACATACATGGGAAATGACCCAATTGTAATCATCTTAAATGCTCTTAATACACTCTGTTGTTCAAAGAATCTGCGGTACTCCCCTTTCATGACTGCACCTTTTACCTGATCTGCATATGGCATTGAAACTGACAAGATAGATCTGGAAAAGCTACCCATAGCCATAAACAAGAACTCTATTACTTTTAGTAAACCAACAACTGCGACAACAGTTCCTAGCGTATTTACTACCCACCATTCAGGGGTTGTAAACAAGACTGCAAAGAACATAACAAATACCCCAATTATAGGTAAACTGTGGAATAAACGTGGCATTGGGGAGTTAGGCTGGATTTTTTCCTTATATATAAACTTAAGAACTGCCCAAAATCCTGGTGTTAATAGGGGCGGCCCTATTCTTTGCTGTATCCTAGCCTGAACTTTTCTTTCAAGCCCGGGTATTATAAATCCAGTAATCAAAGCTGCAAATGGGATAAGCAGAGTTGCAATTATAAATTCAATCATTATAGCCCCCTCCTAATTAAACTCTTTACCTCTTCCTCGGTAAATACTCTCTCCTTTCCATTTTCGACAACTATGGCCCTGTTTGTACAAGCCAGACATGGGTCACAGCTTGCCATTGTAAGCATACCGTCAGTTAATTGATCCCCTATGCAAGCAATTTCCATTGAAGCCATAGCGGTAAGAGTAGGAGTTCTGTTTTGGTAATTCCTTATTCTACCAGTTTCATCTAGAGCTAAAGAGTCGTAAATTTCTCCTCTTGGAGCCTCAATGTAAGAAGTAGAAAATCTCATTTCCTTAAGTTCAAAACTTCTATCAGATATTGGGCCTGAAGGTAAGGATTCTAAAGCTTGTTTAATTATTTTAACTGATTCTATACATTCAAGAGCTCTTGCAACTACTCTGTCTTTATTATCTCCATCATCAAGCACAATGACATTGAAGTCAAAAGTTTTGTATTCTTTCATTTTTTTTCTAAGATCAATATTAATGCCGCTTGCTCTTCCTGTTGGGCCAGGCGTAGCATATTTAATGGCCTCTTCCTTAGTAAGAACGCCTGTGCCTTTTACTCTTGACATAATCAAAGAATCGTTAATTACTCTATTTGCATAGTCCCCTATTTTTACATCCAATTTGGACAATCTGTTATGTAGTTCAGACATTCTAAAATCATCAATGTCGCATCTTGGTCTGATTCCACCTATAATTGGAACTGCATAATGAACCCTATTCCCAGATATGATGTATAAAAGATCCATTACATCTTCTCTTAAAGTAAAGGCCCTCATGCACATTGTTTCATGACCTAATACTTCCATTGCATGTGCTAAAAAGATTAAGTGGCTATGAAGTCTTTCAAGTTCAGCCATTATTACTCTTATATAGTCTGCCCGTTCTGGAACCTTAATCCTTAGGCCTCTTTCAACAGCTCTAGTGCCGTTCCAAAGATGTATGTGCGAACATATACCGCAAATTCTTTCGGTGATAATGAGGCCTTTTTCAACTGGCATTCCTTCCATAATCCTTTCTATACCTTTATGGTAAGGGTCAAGAGTAAGTTCACAGTCAACAATTAATTCATCATCTACGAAAAATCTTGCACGATATGGCTCGAGCATTGCTGGGTGTAAAAGCCCTACTGGAACTTCTACCTCTGCCTTTTCCTTTCTTTCATTTTCTCCCACTCTTATCACCTCTCCAATAGTAAAGGTATGCCTGCTGCAATACCTGCAATAATGTCTTCGGGCCTTGCTGGACATCCTGGTATATAAGCATCAACAGGAATTACTTCGTCAACTCTACAAAGTACCTCATCGCTGTCCCCAAGTTCTCCTCCAAAGTCTTTGAATATACCACATCTTACTCCACAAGAGCCAACTGCAGCAACTATTTTTGGTTCGGGTATTGCCTCATAAATCTTTTTTAAAGGTTCTATTGTTCTTCTTAAAACTGGACCGGTCACAGCTAACACGTCAGCTTCTCTTGGATTCCAAGTTAGAATAACTTTATATTGTTCAAGATCGTATCTTGGTGACCATGCAGCATTTGCGACCTCGATATCGCATCCATTGCATCCACCTGTGTAAAACAACATGACATGTATTGCATTTTTTCTTGAAATTTTCTTAAACATTTTTACACCTCTTCAAAATATTTTGAGGAATCCTTAGCCATTATTTCTATGATTTCCTTAATTTTAGCTTCATTGAGTTTTACAGGCTCCTGAAGTAATTTGGAAGGATCAACTTTAAACTCTCCAACTTCCCTTGGATGTATTGCTCCTGGTTTTCCATAGAATGCGTAAATGGGGCAGTTATCATGGCACCAAAAACAGTATAGACACTTTAAAGGATCATATTTTGGAGTTTGTGTTTTTACATATCCTTTAACAATTTCAATCGGCTTTTCTAATGGAATCATTTCAATT
>JAAZKM010000004.1 GCA_012799835.1 Candidatus Methanofastidiosia archaeon | reverse complement strand
GGTTCAAGAATAAAGGTTAAAGCAGGGGATGTTATAGAAGCAGGGGATGAGCTAACAGAGGGTTCTGTAAATCCACATGATATTTTGAAGATAAAAGGTATGAAGGGTGTACAAAATTATATTGTTAAAGAAGTCCAAAGAGTTTATAGATTACAAGGCGTAGATATAAATGACAAACATATTGAGATAATTGTAAGACAGATGCTTTCTAAAGTTAAAATAGAAAGTCCTGGAGATACTACGATGCTTCCAGGTAGCTTGGTTAATGCAATTGATTTTGAAAAAGCTAATAAAAAAGCTAAAGAAGAAGGAGTCACTCCTGCTGTGGGAATGATGACTCTACTTGGAATCACAAAAGCATCACTTGCAACAGATTCCTTCTTATCAGCAGCTTCATTCCAAGAGACAACTAGAGTTCTTACTGAGGCGGCAATAAAAGGGAAAGAAGACTTCTTGGTGGGATTAAAAGAAAATGTTATAATAGGCAAATTGATTCCGGCAGGCACAGGTATGAAAAAATATAACAACGTAGAGATAGTGAATGATGAGATACTTGAGCCAGATGAAGAAGAACTTATAGAAGTCGAATTACAAGTATAAAAACAGTAGACATAGATTTACAAAGTCAAAGGCTAAAAATTAGTTGACACTGAAATACACTAGTGTTAAAATATTATAGTGTGCAAACTTTGGAAGCTCTTGATGACATAGAGATTATGTGGTCTAGTGACCACATAATCTCTAGTGTGTTTTAAAGAAGGAGAAAAGTATGCTTATAAAATTAAGACAAGATGAAAAAGTAGTAGGAGTAAAACAGGTAAAAAGAGCCATATCAAATTCCAAAGCAGAAGTAGTATTTATAGCTTTAGATGCTGATAAAAATGTAACTGATGAGATAGTCAAACTCTCTAAAGAAAAAGAAGTGCATATTCAATATGTAGAGAAGATGCAAGACTTAGGCGAAGCTTGTGGAATTGATATTAATGCAGCAGTAGCTGCCTTATTAAATAAAAATTAGAAGGAGGTGCCTTAATGCCAACTATCAACCAACTCATAAAAAAGGGCAGAGAAAAGGTGGTATACAAATCAAAATCACCAGCTCTGGGAATTAATCTTAACACTTTGAAAAAGAGGGAAACTCAATCAAATTCACCACAAAAAAGAGGTGTCTGTGTTGCTGTAAGAACTATAACTCCTAAGAAACCTAACTCAGCGCTAAGAAAAGTTGCAAGAGTAAGACTTACAAATGGATTAGAAGTAGCAGCTTATATACCAGGAATAGGACACAATTTGCAAGAGCATAGCGTAGTATTAATAAGAGGTGGAAGAGTGAAAGACCTTCCAGGTGTTAGATATCATATTGTGAGAGGTACTTTAGATACTGCTGGTGTTGATAACAGACAACAATCAAGATCTAAATATGGTGCTAAGAGACCAAAAGTTAAGAAGTAAAAGTAAGTGCTTAAAATGCTAAATAATACTTTAATATAGATGCATTTTGAGGCACAACGGCTAAGGCCGAGTACCAATGAAATTACTCTATATAGTAAGGAGGGAAGAAAAGTGCCTAGAAAAGGAAGTGTACCAAAAAGAGAGGTTATGCCAGATCCAATATATAATGATGTGGTAGTAACAAAATTAGTTAACGGAATAATGTTAGATGGGAAAAAAGGAATTGCAGAAAACATTGTATACGGTGCATTTGACTTCATTGCAGAAAAAACAGGGGAGGACCCATTAGAGATTTTCTACAAAGCAATGAACAACATTATGCCTGTATTAGAAGTAAAAGCCAGAAGAATTGGTGGTGCAAACTATCAAGTTCCAATAGAGGTAAGGACAGAGAGAAAAGAAACTCTTGGTTTGAGATGGTTAGTTAACTATTCAAGAAAAAGAGGAGAAAAAACAATGGTAGAAAAGCTTGCCAAAGAACTTATGGATGCGTCTAACGGATTGGGAGCAAGCGTTAAGAAAAGAGAAGAAACACATAAAATGGCTGAAGCGAATAAAGCTTTTGCACACTACAGATTTTAGTAGAATGTTTTTAATGTGTGGATGGAATTTAAGAGAAGTGTGTAAGGAGGAAAAATTGTGCCAAGAAAAGTATCACTTGAGAACACTAGAAATATCGGCATAATGGCTCATATTGATGCAGGAAAAACAACCACAACAGAAAGAATTTTATTTTATACAGGTAAAATACACAAAGTAGGCGAAACCCATGAAGGTGGAGCCCAAATGGACTGGATGGAGCAAGAACAGGAAAGAGGCATTACCATAACCTCTGCTGCTACTACTGCTATGTGGAAAGATCACAGAATTAATGTTATAGACACACCAGGGCATGTTGATTTCACCGTAGAGGTTGAAAGATCACTTCGTGTTCTTGATGGTGCAGTTGCATTGTTTTGTGCTAAAGGTGGCGTAGAGCCTCAATCTGAGACCGTTTGGAGACAAGCTGATAAGTACAATGTACCAAGAATGGCTTTC
>JAAZKM010000057.1 GCA_012799835.1 Candidatus Methanofastidiosia archaeon | reverse complement strand
TTGTATGCACCAATGAAAGCCATACCTATCTGCATTGCACTCCATCTGGAAACAGTTCCACCGTCACAGACTCTTCCAACAATTGTTGGAATTCTAACTACCTGCCACATTGATTTTCCAATGGCCTTCTTAAGTTGGGCCGCTTGGTCTGCAGGGAATTCTTTGTTAATGTCTATAACAAATCTCGAGTCAATTTCATCAATCAACTCATCGTTTCCAGAGTATACCTTAACGTAAGAATCTTTTACCAATCTTGGGTCAGTTTCAACCATATGTTCTTGAATAACGGCTGCACCTGGCATTGAGTGATTAACTACCTCAAGGTAGTGATTAATTGTTTCGGGTGTAACTTCCTTTCCAAGCCTCTTCTCAAGAATATTGTGTGGAGAGTCGAGCCCCACTAAGATGGTCCTTCTCATATCGTCCCAAGCCTGTTGCATGGCGGCATTGTTTACAAAGTGAAGGTCGTCCATGTTAGCTATAATGTCTGTGTGTGAAAGTTGGTAGGGCATTAATACTCTCTGACCTTGAGGCATACCTACTGATGGATTAT
This sequence comes from Candidatus Methanofastidiosia archaeon, assembly GCA_012799835.1. GTDB lineage: Archaea > Methanobacteriota_B > Thermococci > Methanofastidiosales > Methanofastidiosaceae > Methanofastidiosum. The sequence goes on along the minus strand of JAAZKM010000057.1, from coordinate 14,252 downwards.
ATCCAGGTATTCCTCTCTCCTTTGCAATTTGTTGACCTGCATCATGAAATTCTACTTTTCTCTTGTTTTGTTTGTATCCACCGTAAACATAGAATTTTGTTTGTTTTTTGTCAGGTGCTTCTTCAAACTTCTTTTTCATTGCTTGCATAAAGCTGTGTTTATCATCTTTATATACCATTCATATCCCCTCCTTAAAACTTAGCCTCCTTATATGGCTCGAATCCACCAAAGGATCTTTCCCAATGGACATTCTGTACCATCTGAAGAACTTCTGCATCATCTCTTATAGTGACACCATCTGCTCGGAATATGGTAGTTCTCTTCTTAAGTTCATCTTCAGACAATGGTTTACCAACGGATATAGGTGCTGGGATTGGCTCTCCTACCATGTTTTTCACATACTGCACTTCTCCAGTGCTCTTGTTGAAAACATATCTCTGCATTGCATCAAACATTATACCGTTTTCATCAAGCCTAAGAGCGTGTCCGTGAACAGTTCTTCCTCTAATTCCAGTTCTTGCAGCGTCAAATGTTTCAGACTCAATAATCTCCTTTGCAATTGCTTCAACATCTCTTTCTCTTGCTTCCACTACATGTCTTCCAGAGAGTGTTCCACTGTCCATCCCTCTGTACCTATAAGAATACATCCAAGATCTCTGATAGGGGGATATAGGAGCAAAGTAAACGGAGTCAGTAAATTGGACGTACCTAATTCTATCTCCTGCTTTTGCACCTGGTGTTGGTTCTACAAGTTCTCTTATAGGACATTCTGGTTCTCCCATTTCTTCTAATGGTGGGTGAACACTCTTGTAGTCTTCTCCAGGTTCTCTGTGACCAAGAACTCTAACAATATCCTCATCAGATACTGATCTAATCTTTTGGAGTTTGTATGAAGGATCCATGTATTTTCTTCTATTTTTTGATGGATCTGATTTTCCGGGGAAAAATTGTGCTTTATATGTCATATTTATTCCTCCTAATTTAGACCTTTAATATAGTCAGACACTCCTTTTTTATATTTTGTAAATCTACCTATTTCAATGTTGTAACCAAAAGGCAAGTATTCATCACATATGTCCTTAATAATTTTCTGGATATCTTCATTGTTATCCTCAACTTCAACCCATATCCATCCCACCATATAGTCCTCATTTTCTTTTGAGTTTATTGGTGGACCGTGTACCGAAACATTGGTAACAAAGTCAAATCTAGTAAGTTCATCTGTAATTCTATCTGCCGTATCTCTTGATATCAGTTTGAAAGGGAATATCTGTATTTCAGGCCTAATTTTCAATATTACTCCTCCTAAATACCTCCCTTTGCTTTAACGGCAGCTTGGTTTACATACTTCATTGGTTCTGCAAACTCAGGGACTGTGGAGAATACTTCTTTAATTAATCCAGATGTGGCTTCAGGTGAAAACATCTGAGTTCCTGCATCTAATGCCATTGCAGCAGCAATACATGGAATAACAAAACCTTTTGAGTGTCTTGTAACGATGTGATTTCCGTTAAATATACCGGGTCCTCCTCCACCATAAATTGAGTGTGAGAAGAAAGACATACCGACTGTTGTTCCTTGGGCCCTTCCAAAGTCAACTCCAGGTAGACCTGTTTCATGTTCAACTAAATCGTTGAAGTATAAAACTGTTGAAGGTAGTCCTTGTCCTGCTCTCATTGCACCACAGTTTACCATAACTGCTGCAAGCATTCCAGATGCAGCATATGCATTCCACAATGGGATATCTTTTGCCTTGTATACCTTATAGCCTGATGGTAAGGTTTTATCGACTGCAATAACTTTATCTTCAATTGCCCTTCCAACTAATGACTCTACAACAGATCCTATTGTACCTTTCTTACCATTTGCTTTAACTAATTCGTAAGTAATATTGTTTGCGTTCATTCCTTGGTATGCAAGCCCTAAGAGATGTAATCTCTCGAATGGTCCTACTGCATCTCCCATCTCAAACATTGCAGTTTGTTCAAGAATTGAAGCAAGTGCAGCTGCGTTCATTGCGTTTTTCTTTGTTGTGGCAACTATGTGATTTACCATAATGTTTCTTAGAGAGTAACCAAGACCTTCGTTTCTCTGAGGAACTTCAAGCATAGCTTGAATCTTTGCACCTTTAAGGTCAAGTGTCTGTGGGTAAGCTCCCCATATTGCAGCTTTTACAATGTTTGCATCAAATATACTAACGTCGAAGACATCTATAATTGCTTGTGTTACAGCGGCTGCTGTTGCAGTCATACCTACAGTGTATTCACAAAACATTCTTTTTGTTGGTACTTGAACCAACATTCTTTCATTGTTTCCCAAAAGCGTTACTAGAGTATCGTCTTTTGCATCAATTTTAAGAATTTCCTCTACTCTTTTCTTGATCTCTGGGGCCTTCCCAACTATATCTAGCTTCATTTCTCTTCCCATGATTACTTGGCCCTTTCCACCTAATGCTCCTGTGGCAAGTGCTGATTGGGTGCCTTTGAGATCGACAGCAATTGTTCTGACAACTTTGGAAACTATGCCCTGTATTGCCTCATTTTTAAGAGGACTAAGAGCTTCCAAGGGGACTCCACTCTCAATGAGTTTACCCTTGTCAGAATACAAATCTATTTTGTCGCTATATTTTGGCATATAGTATTCCTCCTTTATTTTTGATACCCAAAAACAGGATATCATGTCCAAGATTTAAAGTCCATTAACGGACTTCAGTGATACTTACCCTAGATAATATTTAAGTGTTTCTATTTAGAATGTTTTGTTAATAATTGCCCTAAAATGATTCGCAAAGCTAAAACCCATCCAATCCAAATAGACCAATGGTAGACAAGTGGTGCCATAAATGAAAGATATGCCGGTATGGGATAATTTAACATATCCTTCAAACTCTACTTGAAGTAAGAAGTCTTCTCTAAATAACAAAGATAAAATTGGAATGCCCATATAACAAGCTACACTTGTTAATGTAAAAAAGAAACACATTAGAGTTATGCATCATCGACTGAGATTAAACAATGAAACATATAATAAAAATCATAAAAACAAAATGCCTATTAATCCAGAAATTACTATAAAAAAAATTGGATCAATTTTTGTTTTAACAAGTAAAGCAAATATTATGAAAACGATCATTATTGCTTTTATGTCAAAGTTTATGATTAGTTGAAATCCTAATGAATATAGTGTTATGAAAACAAGAGTTGCAGTCCCTAAGACTAGTGAGTTGATTAAAGCTTCCTTTTCTAACTTGATTGATTTCTTTAGGAAGAAATAGGAAATACCAAGCGTTATTGGAGGTATGAGCAAAAAGAAAGTATTCAAAATTGCGCCTAGCAAACCATAATATTTATACCCAACATATGTTGCCATATTGACTGCAATTGGACCTGGTGTAAGTTGCGCTGCAGTTAGAATTTCCTTAAATTCATTGAAAGTAAGGTAATTTTGGGACACCAATATATCTTTAATTAAACCCACAACTGCCCACCCTCCCCCAAAAGAAATGGCACCTATATATAAGAAAATAAAAAATATATCTATCATTTAATCCCTCTTTTTTCATAGAGATAATTAATTGTTACTAAAAGTAAAAATACAAAAAATGTTAAATTTCTATTAAGAACTAACAAAGTGGCACTAACAAAAAAGAGAAAGATATTAAATTTATTGAAATTAAAGTTCTTCAATATTTTATATAAAACATATAAAGTCAGTCCAACTGTTGCAATATAACAACCGTCTAAAAATTTTTGGACATAGAGGCTATCGGAATATTTGTGAATAATATTTGAAACAATTAATATTCCAAAAAAAGGAGGTATTAGGACCCCAACGGAAGCAAACAATGCTCCCCAAAATCCTCGTAATTTACTGCCTAATAACACAGATAGATTAAATGCAATTGGCCCAGGCATAGATTGTGCAATTGACAATAACTTAAAAAATTCCTTTTCAGAGAGTAATTTCTTATCAATTAAATTTCTCTCAATTGCAGGGACCATTGCATATCCCCCTCCAATAGTAAATCCTGATATCTTAAAAAAAATATAAAAAATAGAAAATAATTCCTTATTTTTATGAGTTAAAATCTTCATATTTACTCCTTAAGATTAATTTAACTTACCTTATATAAATAATTTCTCAATAAATAAATTATATGAATTTATATTCGAATCCAAAAACTTAAATATAGCTAGCTATTTATCATCAACATAAACAACAGATGGGGATCAATTTGAGCGAATATCTTTTAGAAGTTGAAAATATATCAATCTCGTTTGACGGAAAGAAAGTTCTTGACAATGTATCTTTTAAAATAAAAGAAGGGGAATCTTTAGGATTGTTGGGAAAAAGTGGTAGCGGTAAATCTGTTCTCATTAACATATTAAGGGGAACAAAGGAATACAAACCTACAGAAGGAAAAATATTCTACAATATAGCTTATTGCCCTAAATGTATGAATATAGATGTCCCAAGTAAAAAAGGTACAAAATGTGCTAAATGTAATGAAGAAATGATTCCAAAAAAAGTTGATTTCTGGGAAGATAAACCTTTTTTTAATCCTATAAGAAAAAGAACTGCAATTATGTTACAGCGTACATTTTCATTATATGGCGAAAAAACAGTGATGGAAAATATGCAAGATGCGTTTACTGGAACGGACATTCCAAAGTCTATGATTATACCAAAAATCATAGAGCTTCTGCAAAAGGTAAATATGATTCAAAGAATGACACATATTGCAAGAGACCTGTCTGGTGGAGAAAAGCAAAGGATCGTTCTTGCTAGGCAACTTGCTATTAATCCAATGTTATTTCTTGCTGATGAACCTACTGGAACACTGGATCCACTAACTGCAAATACAGTCCATAACGTCCTACTAGATTCTGTGAAGCAGGGAATGGCTTTGATAGTTACATCACACTGGCCTGAAGCAATAGAATTGTTAACACAAAAAACAATATGGCTTGAAAACGGTAAAATAGTGCAGCAAGGTGATTCAAAGGAAGTCGTTAAGGCATTTATACAAAAATTAATGCCTGAAGAAAAAATTAGATTCCCTGGAATTGGAAATGGCATAATAGAATTGTGGGATGTAAAAAAATATTACTATTCTATATCCCGTGGAGTTGTGAAGGCTGTTGATGGCGTTACATTTACAGTAAATGAAAGAGAAATATTTGGATTAGTAGGGAAAAGTGGAACTGGTAAAACTACAGTTTCTAGAATGATTGCAGGAATAACACCATTTACTGAGGGAGAATTAAACGTTAGGATTGGTGATGAGTGGATAGATATGAAAGAGCCAGGATTCATGGGCAAAGGAAAGGCAATGCTTTACATGGGCGTTCTTCACCAAGAGTATACTTTATATCCTGATAAAAATGTGCTGAGGAATCTAACTGATGCAATTGGAATTAAACTCCCTAAAGAATTGGGAAAAATGAAAGTCATGTCTATTCTTGAAAGTGTAGGATTTGAAGATCCAAAGGAACTTGAAGAGATATTAGGCAAGATGCCTGAAGCTTTGTCTGTTGGAGAAAAACACAGAATCGCATTAGCTCAAGTACTAATTAAAGAACCTAGAATAGTTATCCTAGATGAACCTACAGGTACTATGGATCCGTTCACACGAAAAATAGTTGCAAAATCCATAAGGAAAGCCAGAGAAACATTAGGTGAAACATTTTTAATAGTGACACACGACTCAGACTTTATTGTAGATGTTTGTGATAGGGCATGTTTTATGGAAGATGGAAAAGTAGTATTTATTGGAGACCCTGAAAAAATAAAAGAGAAGATGATATCCGATAAAGAAACTTAATATCTAATTAATAGTTTACCATTTTCTATCCCTATATTTATTTTATTTCAAAATACAACATTTTGAAAAGCATTAATGGAAGAACTGTTGACTATCATGACTTAATTTTTAAATTTAATTGTTGTAAATAAATAATGACAACACTATCTAAGATAAAAGATAGAGATGCCTTACAAGACTTTTATGAACTCTAAAACTATAAACTCTATCAATTTTAAATCCAATATCCTCAAAAGAGTACTCTTTATCCAAACCAATTATACATTTTCTTTTGAAAGATTCTTTGATAGATAAAAAACATTCATTATACATTTTTTCTTTATCTTTATCTATCTTAGTTGATCTTCCATAAGGTGCATCTGTAACTATTGATTCAAAAGTTCTCCCAAATATATCTAAAATCTTCCTTGCATCGCCAAGCCTAATATCGAATTTATTTATTTCATAATTTAAAAGATTCACTTTTGTTCCGACAACACTTTTTTCTTCAATATCAAGGCCATATGTGTCAAGACCCATTAATCCTGCTTCAATTAGAATTCCCCCTGTGCCAACAAAAGGGTCCAAAGTTTCTTTCTGGGCTTGTGATATGTTAATCATTGCTCTTGCAATACGTGGGTCTATAGAAGTTGGAGAAAAAAATGGCCTTAATTGAGGCTTTCGTATATTAAATCCTTCCCTGTCTCTCTCAAATATTTTTTTACCGATAAATAATCTACGTTTAAATGTAATCCCTATGATTTCATCCATTGGATTTGTTAAATTTGCTTTTATTTTATCTTTAAAAAAATTTGAAATAGATTTTGCTATAGAAAGTTCTAAATTGCCATAGTCCATTTTATCTTTAGTTTTAACTCTTACTTTATAAGTTCTATCTAAACTTAGTTTAGAGTCCCAATCTATACTAGATATATTTTTATTGATTCTTTCATCTATGTCCAAATCACAAATAAGATCTAAAATAAAATGAGTCAATCCCAGTCTAAAAATGAAGTCAATATTAGACTTACTACATTCTAATATTAAGAATTGCCCTTCATCATAGATTATTTCATATTTTAGTTCATAAGACTCAAACAATGAAAAAACTTCATCTTTGGCAAAAATAGTATTATTGCCAGACAAAAAAAACAAAGCCCTCATCTATATCTCCATTGGGGCAAGATATAGTGTGAAGCGTCCATCTTCGCCTATTGGATATTCAAGTTTTAAAGGAAGTTTGGTTCCTCCAACAGATATTCTAAGGCTATCAGAAACTGTATACGCATTTAAGAAACTAAGAATATAGTTTAAATTATATTTAGCGCGTTGAATAGTTTTAGATTCAAATTTTTTTATTGATTTTGACTCAGAAGGTATTTCTGCCAAAGCTTTTGAAGTATAATCTTCAGAAGAAATAGAAATACTATTCTTATGCACCGAAAAAAGGATTGTTCCACTAATAACTGCCATATCTTTAATAATGTCTCTAAAGATCTTACTATCAATTTCAATAAAAGTGGAATATTTTGGATTTAACTTAGGGATATTAAAATTGCTTGTTGAAAGTAGAGTAAATTCAAAGTTTCTTTTAAAGTCACTTTCTAATATTAGCTCAATTTTTCCTCCTTTTGGGTTTACATTAATTGATAACGATTCTCCCGGATTAGCCCTTTTGCATATCCTAGCTATAGAATCAATATTAAGCCCAATTGATTCTTCTCCGTCAATCTCAAATTTATCAAAAGAATTAATAGGTAATAGAAATTCAACTTTAGAGATAAGGGAAGGATCTGTTCCTTCTATGTATGCTCCCCCATTATTGAAAGTAAATAAGCATTCACCCGTTAATTCAGATATCGATTCTATTATCGGCGTGATACTTTTTAGATTCTGTAATATTAAGTGAAACATTAAAACACATATATGTTTTATAAAAATAATTATAAAAGAGTTTCGTATATTTAAAAACTAAAATTAATCTTTTTTCTTTCCCTTTATTATTTCCTTCGGATCTGGTGTCGGCACAGAATTATTTGAAAAATATCTTTTATTTGCTTCTTTTTTTCCTTTTATAATTTCCTTTACATCTGGCACTGGAACATATGTATCATTTGAATTAGAAGGAGTTTTTTCTAATAGTTCTTTAATTGACGCAGGTATTTCTGGCGATGTATTATTATATTTAAAATTACTAGTCCAAGAGCTGTTTTTGATTGATTCATTGCCTTTATCCTTGAATGGATTCTCGGGTGCTTCTTTACTCTTTTTTTGTTTATATTCTTTATATGCCATCTCTACTGAAGGAGGTAGACCTAAATCTATTTCTTTAGGAATGACTTTACCCTTTATTTCTTTCAATTTTCTTTCCTCCGGATCAACATATTTTTTTGATTCAAGTTCATTAATTTGATTGATAATCTTAATCTGCAATTCATCAAGCTCTTTTCTATTCAATAAATCTATTTTAGAATTATCTTCCAATTCCATACTTTTTTCTACTAATGCAATGTTTTCTTTTTTCTTTTCAGTTTCTTCCAAAGTTTTAGAAATTTCAGATCTTAAAGACTCTATTTCAAAAGAATCAAAAGCCTCCATTTTAGTTTCATCTTGCACTATTGTTTTTATCTCCCCTAATTCACTCTTTACTTCTTCAGGAGGAGTATAATTAACTTTAGGTGGCCTAATCTCTTTATCTACTGGATAATTAATTGGAGAAGCGTATTTAATCTGTCTTTTACGATAATCGATACTAGGTTTCTCTTTTTGCTTTAGTAAATTATTCTCGGTATTATCCACAGGATCCAATTCTTTTCCTAGATTTCCATTCTCATAATTTTTTGATTGTTGTGATTCATATAAATGAGATAATGAAAAAGGTTTTTTATCTTGGGGAATGCCTTCTTTTTTCTTCGAGAACAAAGAAAACTTACTTTTTTGTACTTTTTTTATTGAAGGCGGGGCTACTTTTTTCCCCAATAATTCTTTATCAATCGATTCCCTTGACATTATACTGTCTTTATCACGTTTTACAAATTCTCCAAATTTTGTTTCTGCATCATAAGCAGGAGAGGTATGAGAACTAACATTTTCCTGAGAGGGCAATTTTTCTTTTTTAACAAAGAATCCAATATTTTTAGCTTCTTCAGCTTTTTTAGTCACAGGATTGAGCTGAGTATCAAGTATGTTTTTGGTGGCTTTCTGTTCAGCTTTTTTTTCTTTTCTCTTTGAGAAAAATCTAAATTCTTTTTTAGACGTAGCTTTATCTTTTTTGTTAGAAATCTTTTCAAGAGGGGTTGTTCCAATTTTTGCTGTCAAAGGTTTTTTAATTGAAGATCCTTTAGGTCTAAATGATTTATAAACAGAAAACCCAACTATTGACAGAAGCACCATAATAATCCCAATTAAAATGTAAGACGCATATGGTGAAGATTTTATTTCTTGTATTGTCTGAGTTACAGATTGTGGAATATTTGGTAAGATAGTCTGAGGCGCTACTTTTGCTTTAACACTTATTGTGGTTCTTTCAATATCAAAAGACTTTACTTCTTCAAAAACATTTTTCCAATATAATTTAGAATCAGTAAATATAAATGCTCCAGACTTAGTGGCCTTAATTTGTATTTCTTTAGATACTTGACTTCCAGCTTTAATCTCTCCGATAACTAGATCGTTAGTTCCAGAGACTATTTCAAATCCTTGGGGAATATTTTCAACTAATTTAACTTCATAGATGTCATCTTTGCCCCAATTTTTAATATCGTATGTTATCTTTAGAATTTCTCCTTCTTCTATTTCATTGTTTGAGATAGTTCTAGCGATTGAAGGTCCCCATACAGTAACTAAGGTTGAGGATAATGATTTTGTTCCTTTAACGCCCCATTCATCCTCATATGTAGACAAAGTCTGGCCAATTTGGTATTCCCCTCCTTGCGAAGGAACTAAAGTATACCTAAGGGTCACTTTCTCTCCGGGCTTTAACTGTCCCCCCCAGTAATTAATACCTGTTGTTACTTGAAGATTTGAGGGTATTTTATCCTCAATCCTTACATTCTTAGCATCTCCATCTCCTGTGTTAGTAATTATGGTTGTAACTGGAATAATATGTCCAATTCGAATAATATCTGATTTATATTCTGAATCTTGCCTAGATAATTGTATTGTTGGGGTTCTTCCACCAACAGTTATATTTGCTAATGCATCAGATTTATTTTTCTTCCCGGCAATATCTTCAAATTCTGAAGAAGTATTAATCGTGAATGTTTTATCTTTATTTTCCTGTCTAACTCTAACTGTAAATTTAGTTGTTTTAGAATCACCTTGTTTTAAATTATCTAAAAAGCCTCCTAACTCCCCATCAACAAGTTCAATGTCCCCAGAAATAGAGTTAATGTAGCTTATTTTTTTCGCAAGACCGTCGCCAGTATTTGTTAAAGTTTGAACAACATCTACATACTTATAATCTGCGAAAGAATAATCTTCATTAAAATATTGAATATTTGAAATTGTAATTTTAGGTTCACCGTTTACTCTAACAGATGTTCCAGATGCAATGTGCTCAAAGCTATGGCCTTCAAGATCATAATACAGTAGTTTAGTATCCCCAATTTTATATTCCCCTGGAAGTGATGCAGTTATGATATATTTGAACATTTTTTCTTGCTCTGGTTTTAATTCTGGAATCGTATATTCTAGTTTTTTAGTTTTAGGGGTATCGATTAATCTGAATCCTTCGGGAACGAAATCAAGAACTTGAACATTTCTTGCAATCTTATTTCCAGTATTTCTGACAACCAATACCACTATAACAGAATCACCCCTAGATATAGTAACTCTATCAAGTTTCTTAAGAATTTCAAGTCTTGGAAATTCTTTACTAACGGTAACTGGTTCAATCATAGATGTTGTTTTGTATTTTTTACCAGCTTCATCTTCAAAAAGTAGTTGTGATTTAAATTCAAATTTTCCCATTTCCAGAGCTTTTACTTTATATATTAAAGTAAATGTTTCATTTTTAGTCATTTTATTAATAGTAGTTGTTGCACTACCATCAATTAATTCAAATCCATCTGGAATGTAGTCAATTAAATTAATTTTAGTTGCTGTTATATCCCCTATGTTTTTTATTCTAATTTCAACATCGGTTGTTTCGCCCACAAATAGATTCTCTTTTACAATATTTCTTGTAATTTGAAATTCTGGTTGTTTTGGAACTATTGTTATTAAAGTTTTATCACTTTTGGAGTAATCTTGAATTATTTCATGTCCTTTTTCATTAAAGTATCCCCTCTGGTAAGACAAATCTATTTGAATAGGAGAAATTTTTAAGTAGTCTGTGTGAGGGGCTTTAAATTTAAATAAAATCAATCGTTTTTCATCAGGTTCCATAGATTTTATTTCTAGACATGCTTCTTTATCTGAGCCGCAATAACATTTATTTCCAGTTAAAAAAATGAAATCTTTAGCAGTTATATGTATTTTAATATTTTTTGCTTGTATGCCCCCTGTATTTTGAATTTCTGTAACATACCAAAAAGTGGTATCTGACTGGGGTTTTTCAATTTCATTTTCAGTTTCAAACTCAAAATCTTCTGGCCTCATTATGGAATGAATTATTGGTGTCCAAAGTACCGAACTCCCACTCATCTCATAAATTGTAAGTTGCCTAATGTTTTTACAACTATTATCTTTTCCAAATGTAACAATGTCTCCCTTGTAAATCCTATCAGGATAAACAAAAGAACCATTTACTTCTTTGAAATTATATACATATTGGATATCCTTATTAATCATGGAAACGTTAAAACTATATGTTTTTCCATCAAATTCAACTGATCCTGAGCTTGCATTGATATCTACTTCTCCCAAAATCACTGGTTTAATCCCCTCTCTACTTCCCCTCAAAAATGTTCTATCTTTATCGTCAATTTCCCCTCTATAAAGAGTTGTTAGATTTATGGAAAGTTCGGGTTCTTTCGTTTTTGTTATGGTAATATTTAGTTTATATCTCCCAAAATAATTAGCATTTTCATGATCATTGATTTCATTTACTTTTATTTTAATAATTTCATCTATGTATAAGGTATCTCCGGGAACAACAACTTGCTGCATCACCATTGTTCCTTTTCTATATACTTCCAATATGCCCCGCTCTGGTGGCATTATAGGGTGCCTTCTTTGGAGATCTTTTAACAAAATAGTATAGTCCCCTGCTACAGTGAGATCGCCAATTTCTATCCAACCCATAAATACTGCATTTGGATCATAATAAGGCCCAGGTAAAAGAACAAAGTCTTGAATAATTACACCAAATGGATGGGGTACGTCAACTCTTATTTTTTGGGGGAGCCATCCAACACCTGAAGCTTCAATTTCATACAATCCTCCTATATTAGAAATTGTATAATTTCCTTCAGAAGAGGTAGTAGAACTTGCAATTACATTTTCCGTCCCGGGGTAGTATGCTTTTACTGTTGCCCCTTCAATAGGAGTTATTCCGTCAGGTTGAAATACATGCCCTATGACGCTACCATTGGTGTCTTTCAGAGTCATATTATAGTCAAACGCGCATGAAGTAACGCAAGTATCGGCTAATGAAGAATTAGTCAGATACCCAAGCGCATATGCCCTAATGATATATTTACCGTGCTCTAATGGATAAATATGGTAGGCGCCATTAACATCTGTTACTGCCATTCCTTTAATAGTTGGGCATGCATTTCTATCATTTGCTTTATAGGCGTCCACTATTGCACCACTAATTCCATGTGGTGTTGCATTTGTATCCGTGATTCTACCGGATATTACTCCTTGGGCCATAATTGGAGTTGCAACAACGCTAATTACAAATATCGATAGTAAAAATAATTTTAGCAAATATGTATAGTTGGATTTTTGCATTATTCCACCTAGTTATGGATATCCACTACCAAATATGATTTAGTAACTATATAAAGCTTTTGGTACTATTGATTAACAATACATATTTTTAATTTTTAGAATTAGTAGTTGATTTTTTTGATGAATAATGAGGAAAAAGGTATTAAGAATAGAATAAAATATTATTTTGAAAGTTTTTTAATTCTAGCAAGGCGAGCCCTTAATATTTCTAGTTCTTCTCTAGACAATCTGCCGCCACGCAATCGATCAAGTTCTTCTTTTTGCAGGTATACTTTAACTCCCAAGATAACATTAATAATTATACTAATTATGGCTATAATAAAAATTATAATCCAACTGTTTATCATCAAGTCTAATAATGCCATAACATCATCTCCCAAATAACCCTCCCATTAATTTATTCATAGATTTGGTAGAAGAATCAAATTCAGATTTCTTTCCTGCAATTTTCCTAGCAATCTCTTTAATAGCAAGCGAAGCAGGAGATTTAGGGTTCAACAAAATAAAAGGTTTGCCAAGAGTAGTAGACTTTTTAACAATTGGATCCTCAGGAATATTACCAATTATCCTAAGCTCAAGGATTGCTTCTATTTCAGGTCCTGAAACTTCTGTTGGATCTCCTCTAACTCTATTTACTATAACTCCAAGTATTCTTGTACCTAATTTTTCAGCAATAAGTTTTATTTTTAATGCATCTGACAATGAGGTAATCTCTGGATTAACCACTAAAAGCATATTTTGTGAAGCTGCAATAGAAGTAACAGCATCTACCTCAAGTCCTGGAGGGCCATCGATTATTAACAGATCAACTTTTTCAACAAACAATTTAAATATTTGATTAATTTTATCGGGGTCAGATTTTTTTAGTCTTCTTAAAGATAGGCCTGCTGGAACAATTTTTACCCCACCCGGGCCATCATAAATTATATCTTCTGGTCTTGCTTTATCTTCCAATACATCTTGTATTGTTTTAGGTAAGCCTTCCATCCCAAATATGAGCTCAAGATTTGCCATTGTTATATCTGCATCAAAAATCAGAACATCAAGTCCGGCCTCAGAAAGAGCAATGCCCAAATTAGCAGCAATAGTAGTTTTCCCAACTCCTCCCTTTCCAGAAGATATGACTAGCGACTCTCCCAATAATATCCCTCCATTGTTTATAAAGAATAAAGTAATTTAATATATAAAATTATCCCCGATTATTAAGAAATTCCCAAAAAAATAAGGAAAAACTTAAAACAACGATTATAGTTGAGAAAAAACAATGATAAAAGGATATATAATTGAAAAATATGGAGTAAATAACTATTCAAAATTCCTATTTCTCATTAAAGGAGCAATAATATCTATATTCATTTATCTTATAAGCGATTATACCCCAATAAGGATATTTACTGCGAAAATTGTACAAAAAGGAATTACATATTTTGGAATTGAAAAATCTTTGATAATATCCAAAAAATATGTAGCTATTGGAAATTATGAAATATCTAAGAGGTGTATTGGTTTAGCATCAGGTGCCATATTTAGTGCATTATTCCTATTATCT
>JAAZKM010000056.1 GCA_012799835.1 Candidatus Methanofastidiosia archaeon | reverse complement strand
CATTGAAAACTTAAATATCAAAGAGGGTAAAAACATCGATATATTTTTTAAAGCAACTTCAATTCAAGTTATTAAGAAATGAATCGGAACAGAGGGATTATTTGAAGTTCTTAAAGCTTGATACTTATGAAGAAGCTATAAAAAAAATTCAAGATAGCATATCTTATGAGTTGAAGTCAGAGGAGATTCCCGTTATATCTTCATTAAATAGAATTCTATCAGTTGATTTAATTTCTCCTATCGATGTTCCACACTACCCAAAATCCCAAATGGATGGGTATGCCGTTAGATCAGAGGATACTTTCAAAGCTAGTGAAACTTCTCCTATAAAAATTAAATTAATTGAAAGTATCAATGCAGGAAGTGCCCCTAAATTTTTTGTAGAAAAAAATACTTGTTCCTATGTAGCTACAGGTGCCCCTGTGCCTGAAGGTGCAGATTCTGTTGTCATGATAGAAAATGTACAACTTCAAGAGGATTATATCACAATCACAAAGGGGATTACACCCGGAGAAAATGTAATGAAAGTAGGGTATGACATAAAAGTGGGAAACTGTATCCTACCTAAAAATACTCTTATTACTCCCAAGGTAGTTGGATTACTTTCAGGGCTTGGCCTTAAAACAGTCAGAGTTTATAAAAAACTAAAAATCGGAGTTTTTTCTACAGGAAACGAAATAGTGCTTCCCGGGGAAGCTCTAGATTTTGGAAAAACATACGATGTGAATTCATTTTATATCTCTTCAAAGTTAGAAAAATTGGGCTGTGAAACCTATAATCTGGGCGTAGCAAAAGACAGCAAAGAAGAAATACTTTCAAAATTGATTGAAGCAAGTAACTATGATATGATAATACTCTCTGCTGGTGCATCAAAAGGAGAAAGAGATTTTGTAGAAGAAGCGATAAAAAGTTTTGGTAAACTAATAATTCACGGCATAAGTATTAAACCTGGAAAGCCAACTTTGGTGGGTCTGAAAGATGGCAAGCTCATTTTTGGTCTCCCTGGGCATCCCACATCCTCATATGTACTATTTAATATTCTAGTATTGCCTTTTGTCTTTAAGATGGCGGGCCTAGAAAAAAAAATGGAAGTTAAAAAATTGATTACAAATGAAAGAATCTATTCTACAAGAGGCAGAAAAGATTTTTTACCTGTAAGGGTAGATGGAAAAGAATTCTATTCTGTATTTCGTGGCAGTGGTGCGATATCAAGTTTTTTAAAAGCAGAAGGAATTGCCATCATCGGGGAAAACACTGAATTTGTTGATAAAGGTGAAGAATTAGAAGTAATACTATTGGAAGATTAATATGTCAGAGTTGCCAGTAAAGGTGCTTAGGGCTGCATTAACTCAAAGGTGTAATCTAAATTGTATATATTGCCACCATGAAGGTGAATGTTCTCAAGCTAACAACGTTAAAAATGAGATAAAAAAGGAAGATATTGAGGATCTCCTAAAAGTTTCTAAAGACTTGGGGATAAAAAAAGTAAGATTTACAGGAGGGGAGCCTCTTTTAAGGAAGGACATAGTAGAAATCATTGAAATTGCTTCAAAATATATGGACGATATATCCATATCAACAAATGGAGTTTTGTTAAGTGATACTATTTCTGATTTAAAAAGGGCAGGGATATCTAGAGTCAATGTCACCTTGAATACATTAAATGAAGATGTATATAAGAGCATTACTGGAAAAAATAAACTACAAGAAGTATTAGCCGGAATAGAAAAAACATATGAAGAAAAAATTTTTCCAATTAAGGTAAACATGGTAGTAATGCAAAGAAACTATAGAGAAATTAAAAATTTAATAAATTACACAAAAGAGGGAATGGTTCTCCAATTAATTGAATTAATATCGGATAAAGATGGTACAGAATCCAAGTTTTATAAAGAGAACTATGCAAGCCTAGTTCCTATTGAAGAATACTTAGAGAAACATTCAATTAGGATTATTGAAAGAGAAAAACAGAGGCGAAAGAAATATTTTGTACCCCAAGAAATTGAAGTAGTGAGATCCATGCATAATACTGTATTCTGTAATAACTGCTCAAGTATACGAGTAACAAGTGAAGGTGAAATTAAAAACTGTCTATTTAGAAATGATAATTTAATCAAAATATCGGATTTTTCAGATCATAAAAAATTAAAGGATAAATTGATTTTTTCCATTAAAACAAAAACGCCTTATTGGTGCTAGAATGAAGATAACAATTAAATATTTTGCATTTTTTAAGGAAAAGACAGGGGTTACTCACGAGCAAATGGAAGTAAGTAGTGATACAACTATAGATGATCTTTTGGAAATAATTATGAAAAAATATAACATAGAAAATAAAGAAAACGTTGTTTTGTCAGTGAATCAAGAGTATGTAAAGAGCGATGTTAAACTACATGATGGTGATGAGCTTGCCATAATGATACCTCCCAGTGGGGGATAAAATGATCAAAATCAAAAAAGAAGATTTCAGCATAGATGAAGAACTGAAAAAAATAAAAAATGATAAATGTGGAGCTTCAGTTATTTTTTTAGGTACCGTTAAATCGGAAATGAATGATAAGAAAGTCATAAAATTGGAACTAGATGCCTATGTTGAAATGGCAGAAAAAAAACTTTTAGAAATTGAGGCCGATGCTAAAAACATATATTCAATTGTAGAATGTTTAATCATACATAGATACGGAGAATTATGTGTCGGGGACTCAATTGTTTTAATAATTGTCAAATCAATTGATAGGACAAAATCCTTTGAAGCTGCTAAATATATACTTGAGAGAATTAAAGAGGAAGTTCCTATCTTCAAAAAAGAATATGCGGAAGATGGAATATTCTGGCATGGAG
The DNA here is from genome assembly GCA_012799835.1 of Candidatus Methanofastidiosia archaeon. Classification (GTDB taxonomy): domain Archaea; phylum Methanobacteriota_B; class Thermococci; order Methanofastidiosales; family Methanofastidiosaceae; genus Methanofastidiosum. The sequence continues at coordinate 1,776 of JAAZKM010000056.1, read as the reverse complement.
GTGCATAGTCATGTTTTCACACTCATCCGATAAGGGAGTAAAGATGGTTGATATCACTTCAAAAAATATAACTGTTAGAACGGCAACAGCCGAAGGTGAAATAAAACTTAAGAAAGACACCATAAATTTGATTAAGAAGAACAAGATTACAAAAGGGAATGTTTTGACAACTGCACAGATTTCAGGAATTCAAGCAGTTAAAATGACATCTAACATAATACCTCTTTGTCACGAACTCCCAATCAATAAGGTAGAAATAGATTTTGATGTTAAGAGAGAGTCGATACGTGTAATTTGCACAGTAAAAACTGAATCAAAAACTGGCGTTGAAATGGAGGCGCTAACAGGTGCATCAGTCGCATTACTTACCATATGGGATATGGTGAAATCAAATGAAAAGGATGGCTCTGGCCAATATCCAGATACTGAAATAAGCCAGATAAAAGTTACTAAAAAGGAGAAATAGATATGTCTTCCGAGGAACATAAAAACAAGGCCCCTAAGAGCCTAAAATATGGAATAATCACAGTATCTGATTCCTGTAGCAAAGGTTTAGCTGAAGATAGGTCGGGTAAATATATAGCAGAAAAATTGTCAGAGACAAATCAAGTTATAAAAAAAACAATAGTGCCTGATGATGGCGAACAAATAAAAAAGGCAATCTTAGAAATTTTAGGTGATGTCGACTGTATTGTGACAACTGGCGGTACTGGTATTACAAAGAGAGATGTTACCATACAAACTGTAAAACAGTTGCTTGATAAGGAAGTAATTGGTTTTGGCGAAATATTTCGACATCTTAGCTACAAAGAAATAGGTTTTCCCGGTATTATTTCAAGTGCACTTTGTGGCACAATTGGAGACAAAATTATATTCTGCTTACCTGGAAGCCTCAATGCTGTAAAATTAGGCATTAATATCATAATTTCTGAGGCAGGGCACTTGATAAAACATCTGAGGGAGTAAATGAATGAGTTTAAATCATTAATGCCATATGCCAAGGCATTGGAACTATTAAGATCATATTCAAAGGAATTTCCTTCTGAGATTATAGGGGTAGAAGAATCTATTGATAGGGTGGTCTCTGAAGATATCTTTTCTGATATAGACTCTCCCGCCTTTGATAGGTCTGCGATGGATGGGTATGCTATACAGGCTAAAGACACCTTTACAATTTCAGAAGGATCATATGTTACCCTAAAAGTTATTGATTCTATTGCTGCAGGAACTATTTCAGAGATGGAAGTATCGGTGGGGGAGGCAATAGAAGTCATGACGGGTGCAATGATCCCTAAAGGGGCTGATTCAGTAGTAATGCAAGAATTTACCGAAAGAGAGAATGGAACAATCAAAGTCTATAAAAAAGTTTTTCCATATATGCATGTTTCAAGAAAAGGAGAGGATATTAGAAAAGGGGATTTAATATTAAAAAAAGGAACAATTGTGGCTCCTGAACAACTTTCCTTATTAAAGTCTCTTGGAATAGATAAAATCAATGTTAAAAAACGTCCAAGAGCTTCAATTATTGTAACTGGCGATGAGTTAGTGGACAGGGCGGATGAAGCAAGTGATGGGAAAATCATTGATTCAAATTCTATAATGCTATCATCACTTTTAAAGAAATCCATGTGCGATATAAGTCACCAAATAAGAGTCTCAGATGATCAAGAAGAAATACTAAATGCAATAAAAATATCAAAAAATGATTCTGATATAATACTAATAACTGGAGGGAGTTCTTTTGGAAAAAAAGATTATCTCCCTAAACTAATTGAT
>JAAZKM010000055.1 GCA_012799835.1 Candidatus Methanofastidiosia archaeon | reverse complement strand
TTTATTCTTACATTGTTTATTCTTTATAACGATAACTTTATATATTAGTATAGCAATAATAATTAATAATATTGGCACTTAATTTAATCATTATATAAAAAATAGAGGGCATTGAGATATGAATATTGTTAAAATGAGATTTATAAATATTCAAAAATCAAAAATCGTTCCTATATTCATTATTCTGTTGTTATTTCTGTCAATTGTTTCTGCAAATGAAATGTCTTTGAAGTTTTCCAACAAGCCAAAAGGAGACATGGTAATGTCAATGCGGCTAATAGACTATTCACATGACTCCGTTGGCAAACTTTTAGTTACAACTGGCTTTAAAAGAGGAGAATCATATGAAAATGGATATGTCTACCTTTTAAACTATAATGGTGAAATACTTTGGAAAAAAGAGATAGGCAATGCTGATGATACAATGGATTCAATAAGGGATTCCCTATTAAATCCTCCAAATGTAGATAAGGCAAAATTTTATCCAAAAGATGCATATGGAATCGATTTTAATGGAAATGGACAGAAAGATATCTTATTATTAACTGAGTCACATTTTTACATACTTTCTGAACAAGGTATGGGTAAAAAATATTTCAAATCAGTGCCTGTTAGCGAAATAAAATCTGCAGACATATTTGGAGATGGTAAAGAGGTCGCCATTTTAGCTGGTGTCAACGCGAGCATGATTCGTTATGATGGATATGATTATATTTTCTCTACAATTGCAAAACCATCAAAACCCTTAAATTATATCACTTCTGCAAATCTAGATTCTGATATTGAAAAAGAGATAATCACAGGAGGAGAAACTATCTCAGGTGAAGGAAATATTTCTGTTTACGATTATAACACTTCAACAGACAAATGGGATAAGACTCATTCTTATAATACCGGTACTGGCATGCCTATTAAAAAGATTATAGCAACTAATCTTGATAATGGGAACGAATACCAAGTGGGTGATGAAAAAATAGAGATTCTTGCATTATCTGAAAAGTATGTTTATTGTTTCCATACGAAGGAAGGGGGCACTCTTAGTCTTTTGTGGTCATATCCGATAAAGCAGGGCTCTGATCTAATTGTCGCAAATATTATAGGAGATGAAAATCTTGAAGTTATTGCAGCAGGTGAAAAGGTATATGTTCTGGATAAAACTGGCGCCAGGATATGGGAAAGTAACTTAGGCAAGGCCATATCTAATGTTCATTCATCCGATCTTAATGAAGATGGATATGGTGAAATTGTTGCAGGCTCTTCTACAACATACAAGTCTAACAAAGCATATGGGGAAATATTCCTTTTAGATGGATTAGGCCATCTACTATGGCAATCCAATGAAAATCATATGACTGAATATGTTACCATTAAAGATATGGATCATAATGGAAAGCTTGATTTAGTTTTAGTTAGTTATAGTAATGTCATTTCTTGTTATGAGAATATGATGGGTGCAAATAAAGGGGACATATATTTCACCCAAGCTATGGATTCCTTCAATAAGCAGAACTATAGGAACGCCCTTGTATACTTTAAAGTGGCAAGAGAAGAGTATAAAAAAGATAGGAATACTAATAGGATGTTAGAAGCTGATGATTACATCAAAAAATGTGAACTATTTTTAAATACCGGATCTTCGTATGAAATTGGCCAATACTATTTTGATATGGGGGAATACCAAAAATCTATTCTATATTTTGAGGAATCAAAGCAAGCATCAATGAATAAAAAAGATTTTGACAGGGCGTTAAAAGCCGAAGAGATGATTGGAAAAGCTACTATTTATGTTAGTGCCCAGAATTATCTAGACGAAGCTAATAAATATTTATCAGAGGAAAATTACGATAAGGCCTATTCAGCCTATAACAATGCTATAGATATATACGAAAAATTAGGGGATAGCCGAAAAATCTCCTTGATCCAGAACAATATGCTAAAAATTGAAAATCATAAAAAGGCCTTAGAATATTTTGAAATAGGGAAGAAATACTTTTCTTCTGGAGAATTTCATAATGCAAAATCTTATTTTCAAAAAGCAAGTGCAGAATTCAATAATTTGGGCGATTTGAAAAAAGTTGCAGCATCTGAGGATTATATCGCCAAATGCAATCAGCTAATTGAATCTTCAAACGGAATTAATTCTCTTAACAACATACTTCTCTATGGAGGAATTCTCATAGGATTTTTACTTTTGATAGTATTACTCCTATTTTTCTTACTCCTTAAGTAACCAAAACATTTTTTAATCATTCTTTTACTGTTTCATTATGCCCAAACTATCCTTAGGTGAAATCTTTACAGTTTCACGCCAAAGCATTCATCCGTTAATATTATCTCCCTTCTTATTCCCTACAATATTTTATATTCTAATCACTTCGTATCTTTTTCAGTATTTGGGTACAAATATGATTTTATTTCAAACAGGTGACGCTATACTGTCGTTTGTATATAGATGGTTAATATTTATATTATCTACACTATTGTTATATTCTATCCTGATGATATTTTCATTTAATCTTTCTTCTATTTTATTGAGAGATTTTGCAACTATTGGTAAAAAGAATTATGTTAATTCAATTCGAGAGGCGTATTCTAAGATTATTAACGTCTTATTAGTAAACATCATGGCTTTGATTATATTTATAACAGGGATCTTATTCTATGCTGTCCATCCCTTACTCATACTAATGGGATTTTTCTTGGCACCTTTTTTGGTATTTGTCTCCCCTTCAATAATAATAGATAATCTATCCCCATTTAAAGCCATAAAAAATAGTTTAATATTATCTTTACATTATACTTTTCCATCGTTTGTTTTGTTTATCTTCTCTTTCATTTTAATAGTGGCAATACCAATAATCACTTCGCTTGGATTATATTTTCTTTTTTCAGCCGAAATATTAGGAAGCTTTATTATATATGGGCTTCCAATATTAGAAATGGTGTTTGCATCGTATATCTCCATACTGTTAACAGTTTCATATCTTAATTATAGAGGTTATTAAATGCTCTACAGAGAGCTTGTCGATATTTATGAAAAATTAACTTCAACTTCCTCTAAGCTTGAAAAGAGAGACATCTTATCAGATTTCCTTTTAGTTGTTCCTGATGAAATTTTACCTTTTATAACTGGTTTGTTGGCAGGATATGTTTTCCCCAAATGGACAGAAAAAGAACTTGGTATAGGCCCAAAACTCTTATTGAAAGTGGTGTCTAAGATAACAGGAATAACTGAAAAAAAAGTTGAAGAACTTGTGCATTCTTCAGGAGATTTTGGTGAAGGTATTGAGAGTGCAATAGAGCAAAAAAAACAACAGACTTTTTTTGATGCAAATATTGAAATAACATATTTAATGGATCTTTTTGAAAAGGTATCTTCTTACAGTGGAAAAGGCTCCCAAGACAAGAAAATTAAATATCTTTCTAAACTTTTTTCGGCAGCTTCCCCAATTGAAGCCAGATATTTGTCCAGAATAATTCTTGAACAAATGAGGACTGGTGCAGCTGAAGGTATAATCTTAGATGCAATATCCAAATTCTCCGATATTCCCAGAAAAGATGTTGAAAAGGCATATCTTTTAACAAATGATTTGGGATTAATTGCTCTTTATTCAAGGAGGGGAATAAGCGAATTATCAAAATTAAATGTAACTGTAGGACGACCGTTAAAGCCTATGCTTGCACAAATAGCAGGATCTATTGATTTGGCATTGAATGATATTGATGAACCAGAAATGGAAGTTAAATATGATGGGGCAAGGATTCAAGTACATAAATCTGGGGAAAATATTAAAATATTCTCTAGACGTCTAGAAAATATTACCCAAGCTTTGCCCGAGGTATTTTCTGAACTCAAAATAACAATACTTCCTGAAACCATCATTTGTGAAGGTGAAGTGGTCGCATATAAGGACGGAAAAATAGCGCCTTTTCAATACGTTTTAAGAAGACTTAGAAGAAAACACCAGATTTCTGAACTTTCAGAAAAAATACCTTTAAAGTTGTTTCTTTTTGATTGTCTCCTAGTGGAAAATAGATCTCTAATTGATTTACCTTTAAAAGAGAGAAGAAATACTTTGATTTCTTCAATTAAAGAATCCGAAATCGTAAAAATTGCAGAGAATATAGTGTCTAAAGATCCTTTTGAGATAAAAGAGTTCTATGATAAATCCGTAAAAGACGGTCATGAAGGTATTATCATTAAGGATTATTCATCCCAATATCAGCCAGGAGCAAGAGGTAAAAAATGGCTAAAGATTAAACGTACCTTAGAAACTTTAGATTTAGTTGTGATAGGGGCTGAGTGGGGGGAAGGTCGAAGAAAAAAATGGCTTTCTTCTCTCCTCCTAGGTATTAGAAATGAAGAGGGTAACTTTTTGCCAATTGGGAAAGTAGCAACAGGTCTCTCAGACGAGTTATTCAATGAACTTACAGAACAACTTACTCCACTAATCCTAGAAGAAAAAGGTAAAGTCGTGACTCTAATGCCCAAGATTGTAGTTGAAGTTCTTTATGATGAAATACAGCATTCACCTAAATATGAAAGTGGATTTGCATTGAGATTTCCGAGAGTTATAAGAATAAGAGATGATAAAGATGCCTATGACTCGGATACAATTTCTAGAGCATATGAGATTTATGAATCACAAGAGAAAACTTTTTAAATAGATTGTAAACTTAAATCATTATTTAGTTTACAATTGGTGAATCAATGAAAAAATCTAAAGAAATCTCTTTTGTCGCATTGTTTGCAGCACTTACCGCAGTTGGAGGTTTTATTTCAATTCCATTTTACCCCGTCCCTTTAACATTACAAGTATTTTTTGTTTTGCTTTCAGGCGCAATTCTCGGTAAAAGATTAGGTGCTTTAAGTCAAATAATATATATTGGAATTGGCGCAATGGGGGCCCCGATTTTTCATAACTTCACAGGTGGAGTCGGGATACTATTAGGCCCAACAGGTGGATTTCTTATTGGATTTGTATTCGGGGCATATATGACCGGATTTTTCTATGAAAAAATAAACAATGACAAGCTCCGTTTTTCTAGTTTCTTATTTTCAATAGCTCCAATATATATAGTTGGAATATTGTGGCTTTCATTTATTACAAACATAGAAATAAGTAAAGCCATTTTCGTAGGAGGAGTTCCCTTTATTCCTGGCGATATTATAAAAATTATTATGGCATTTCTAGTTGAAAAAAGGGTAAATAAATATTTCAATTTCATTACTTGATTTTAATTTTTTCAAATTATTTCTTCAATTGATTGAAATGCCCTATTACATAACTTTTATAAATACATTTATAAATTACTCCTTATAAGTTATATAGTAATATCGGAGGTATCTTTTGTCTAAATTAGGTAAATATAAAATGACGGTTCAAAATGTTGTTACTTCTGCTAATCTATTTAATAGAGTCGATCTTGTTAAAGCCGCTAGCTCTTTAGATAACATTGAGTATGAGCCAGAACAGTTCCCAGGAATGGTAATAAGACTTGATGAACCAAAGACTGCCACCTTAGTTTTTGGAAGTGGGAAACTTGTGTGCACTGGAGCCAAATCCCCTGAAGAATCTAGAAGGGCAATATTTAAAATAATCGAAATTTTGAAAGATTACGGCACTCCGATGGAGAAAGAGCCAGATATAGTAGTGCAAAATATCGTTGCATCTGGCGACTTAGAAATGAAATTAAATCTTGATGATATTATCCTGACTCTCCCAAATTGCGAATACGAACCTGAACAATTCCCGGGTTTAATCTATAGATTAAACCCGGGAATTGTTCAGGTTCGTATTCGCAATTTGGGAGAGTCAGG
>JAAZKM010000054.1 GCA_012799835.1 Candidatus Methanofastidiosia archaeon | reverse complement strand
GCAAGAAAGTTCCAGGTGACTTGCTTACTACCGAAGAACGAAAAAAGCTCCTGACCAATTTCAAGGGCTATGATATTTCGCCGGATATGGTTCGACTTTCACTTGTAAATATGTATTTGCACGGCTTTGTTCAGCCTCAGATTATGGAATACGACACCCTGACCAGTGAAGAACGCTGGAATGAATACGCTGATGTCATCCTTGCCAATCCCCCTTTTATGACACCAAAGGGAGGCATCAAACCGCATAAAAAGTTCTCGGTGCAGAGTAACCGGAGCGAGGTTTTGTTTGTAGATTATATCGCCGAACACCTTACCCCTACAGGACGCGCCGCGGTGATTGTACCGGAAGGTATTATTTTTCAAGGCGCAGGAGCGTACAAACAGCTTCGAAAAATGCTGGTAGAAAATCATTTGTATGCAGTCGTGTCACTCCCTGCTGGTATTTTTAATCCTTATTCTGGCGTAAAAACATCCATACTTCTAATGGATAGGCAGATAGCTAAGAAATGCGACTCGATTCTGTTTATAAAGATAGAAAATGACGGTTTTGGCCTTGGCGCGCAAAGGCGTGAACAAACCGGAAGCGATTTACCGGATGCGGTGAATGTTATTTCTGACTATGTGAAAGCCGCTCGCTCTGGAGTGCTTGAGACATTCATACCGGAAGAAAAGCCATGTGGCGCTTTGCTTGTTACAAAAGAAAAACTCGCAGAAAATGAAGAATACAATCTTACCGGGGATAGATATAGAAATACAATATCAAGGGCACATCAAAAATGGCCTTGGGTTGAACTCGGAGATGTGATAAATTTCTTCCGTGGTGTAACCTATTCAAAAGAAGATGAAAGCGATAATGAAAACAGCAAAATTGTACTTCGTGCAAATAACATTGATTTGTCTACAGGAAAAATCGTTTTTAGTGATTTAAAAAAAGTATCTGGTAGACTTGAGTTTAAGGATTCACAACTATTAAAAAAATCAGACATTCTTATTTGTACCGCGAGCGGAAGTGCTGATCATATTGGAAAAGTTGGTTTTTCTTATGAGGATTATCCGTATTACTTTGGTGGCTTTATGGGTGTAATTCGCTCACAAAGCACTATTGATCCATATTATTTATATATGCAGTTAAAAAACGAACAATTCCGTAAATTTCTAGTTGAAACTTCAGTCGGTGCCAACATTCGAAATTTAAATTATTCAACATTCAGTACTTATAAAATTCCACTACCGCCTCTCGAAGTCCAGCGTGAGATTGTGACAGAGATTGAAGGCTACCAGAAACTCATTGACGGTGCACGGCAGGTGGTGGATAGTTGGAAACCACAGATAAATATTGATCCGGAATGGCCTATGGTGAAACTTGGAGATTATGTCTCCATTAATAACGGTTATGTACTTACAGAGTTTGATGATGAAGGATCAATAGCTTGTATTAAAGTAAGTGATATGAATTTGGAAGAGAATCAAAATCAAATTGTTACATCTTCTCATTGGATAATAACAACTGAGAAAAAGCTTCTTCCAAATGATAGTATTATCTTCCCGAAAAGAGGGGCAGCAATTGCTACAAATAAAAAACGAATAACAAAGATTCCATGTCTTATAGATAATAATTGTATGGCTATTACAGTTTTGAATAGCGAACAATTAGACCCAATGTTTTTGTATTCATTTATGCTTGGGTTTGACTTAAATACAATTTCGAACAGTGCGGGAATAGCATTAATCAATAACCCAGATATTTCTGGTGTAGAAATACCTTTACCATCATATAATATTCAACAGGAAATTGTCACAAAAATCGAAGCCGAACGTAAAGTCATTGACGGTTGCCGTGAGCTTATTAAAACCTACGAAGATAAAATCAAGCGTGTAATCGATAAAGTCTGGGAAGAATAACATGGAAGAAGCGCAAAGAATATTTGAATATCTTCCCGTGCAGCCACCAGATGATGAATATATTCGGTTCTTATGGGAAGCATTTGAATCCAATTACAGTAATGGAAAATATCAGTTTGCATATATCGCATATCATATGCTCTTTATGAGTTTCATATACTATCAAATAGCAAAGATTTATCAAACAGAAAATGATAGATGCAGGGATTTAATGACATTCACTGGCAAAGTCCAAGACCATATTGATAACCATGAGCGTAAAATTGCAGCAGGACAAGAAAGTACACTGGCCCCATTGCAGAAGTTTTCACTGGAAAATGAACGAACCATTATGGGTTTATTTATTTCTATTGGATGTACCAGAGATGAAATAAAAATGCTGAAGACTATTGTTGATGGTCGAAATTCCATTGCTCACTCAAATGGAAATATCTTTTACAGAACAAAAGAAAGCCTCGATGAAAAAATCAGCGATATGCTTTCCAGCATTAAAACAGTACAAGAAAAATCAAAGTCAATAATTGAGAAGGCTTTTAGCGCTTTCCTTGTTGAATGCCAGAACCCTGACGAAAGAGAATTTCTTGATGATGAAAGCCAAATTAAAGAAATTCTTGTTCACGGAAATTATCTTTCGCTCGAGGATATTAAAATTGCTCAGAAATATGATATATCCAGTTTATCAGGCGAAAGTGGATATGCAAATATACAAAGCCTGACTCAAAAATTAATTGATTTATACAAGGAAGAAGAATGAAGACCGCCTACGCACGTCCTGTGCTTCG
>JAAZKM010000053.1 GCA_012799835.1 Candidatus Methanofastidiosia archaeon | reverse complement strand
GCTTTTTTATCAAGAGCATATAGTACTAAGACACTTCTAGCGAGTTTGTTCATTATGTCATTACTTGGGAAGTGTAGAATAACATCATTAGTAAAATTAGCAGCCAAATCTCTATTACAAACCATTAGGTCATTGAAATATTCCAGTTCTTCCCATGTGGGCAATTTTCCAAAAAGCAATAGAAAAATAATCTCTTCAAATCCATGTCTATTCTCTTTAGATATGGCATCAACTATTTCTTCAATTTTTATACCTCTATACGCAAGTCTGCCTTCAAGGGGGGTAAAAACACCCTCTTTTTTCTCATAACCTGTAACATCAGATATCTTAGTCAAGCCGACTAAGACACCACTTCCATCTTCATTTCTCAATCCTCTCTTCACGCCGTACTCTGGATAAAGTTCAGGAGCAATTTGATTGTTTATCTTGGCGTAATTGACTAATCTACCAAACATTTAAACACCTTTTTTACAAAAATTATGACATATGTCTTACGAATGTTAGAAATTTTTTTCTAATGTTTGATATTTAAGAGTTTCGGTGGAAATTAGATTTATATCAGCTTGCAACTAAAAGTCTATTTATCAAAACAATCGTTTAATATAAATTGATTTTAAGAATGAATGGTGGGGTCGCTGAGATTTGAACTCAGGTCCCAAGCTCCCAAAGCTCGAAGGATAGGCCAAGCTACCCCACGACCCCAATAAGTTCATGTTTAAAAAATCGCTTATAAGATTTTCGTTTAAGTTTACTTGATTAGAATCCTCTCACCAGTTACCATGTAGTAAATCTTTTCTGAAATTTTACACACATGATCTCCACATCTCTCCAAATATCTTGCTACTAACAAGTAATGGGCATAATAGCTAGCAGCTTTTGGATTTCTAATCATATGAAATATACATTCTTTTAGTATCGCATGATAAAGATAATCTACCTTATCGTCTCTTTTCCACATATAATCAATTAAGGAAAGGTCTTCACTTTCATAAGCTTTGATTGCATCTTCTAGCATACCCACTACTATATCGCCCATTAAATGAACACTTTCTAATCTTGGGAAGTTATAATTCAAAGATATTTCATCTATATCTTCTGAAATATCTTTGGAGTATAATCCGATTCTTGTTAGGTATGTATTCATCTTTAAAGTGGATATAATGGCCCTTAAATCCTTTGCAACTGGTTGGTATAAGACAATTAATCTTTGAGCATCGTCTTCAATTTTATTATCGAAATCCCTAATGGCTTTCCCTTGGCTAATTACATTTTCAGCCATAACTCTATTTGAAGTTTTGATGGCATCTATTGATTCCTTCAACATCTCTTTGGAGAGATTTCCCATTTCAACTACATCAGATTTAAGTTGTCCCAATTCATCAACAAATCTTTTTCTCATTCGTCCAACCTTATCCAAATCTTCCAATTATATATTTTTCAGTTAACTCATGTTTAGGCTTTTGAAACAGCTGTTCAGTTTCTCCAAATTCTATGACTTCACCTAAATACATGAATCCAGTATAATCACTTATTCTAGCAGCTTGCTGCATATTGTGAGTAACAATAACTACCGTATATTCTTTCTTCAACTCATCTATCAAGTCCTCTATTTTTGTTGTAGCAATTGGATCTAAAGCAGAACACGGCTCATCCATTAAGATTATATCTGGCTGAATGGCCAATGCTCTTGCAATACAAAGTCTCTGCTGCTGCCCCCCAGATAATCCCATTGCTGACTCGTCAAGTCTATCACACACTTCTTCCCATAAGGCCGCAGCTCTCAAACTTTTTTCAACAATTGCATCAAGGTCCTTCTTATTTTTTATTCCATGGATCCTTGGGCCATATGCGACATTATCATATATTGAACGGGGGAATGGATTTGGTTTCTGAAAAACCATACCAATTTTACTTCTAAGTGCAACTGGATCTACTTTTGAGTCAAGTATATTTATTCCTTTCCAAATTATTTTGCCGCTCGTTCTACAGCCCTCAACTTCCTCATTCATTCTATTTATAGCTTTGAGTAAAGTGCTTTTCCCACACCCACTAGGTCCAATAAAAGCAGTTACTTTATTTTTAGGAATGCTCAAAGATGCTTTATTTACTGCAAGTTTGTCTGAATAGTAAACATCTAAATTTGAGATTATTAATGATCCATCATCTGTTTTTTTTATATTTTCCATTTAATCACCAATTCCTATTAGCTAGTGAGCGCTGGCGTATTACTATAGCTAAAAGATTCATTATAAATAAAATCACCAATAATATGATAATTGTACTTGCTGCAAGATTTTGAAATTCGACTTTTGGATGCTTAGTCCAAAAAAATATTGTAACTGGCAAGGCTAGAAACCCATCATAAATCTCACTAGGGGCAACTTTTGCAAAAACAGATGCTATAAATAAAATAGGTGCAGTTTCACCTATTGCCCTAGAGAGGGCTAATATTGAACCAGTTAGCGTTCCTGGAAGTGCATAGGGTATTACATGATGTCTAACTGTTTGCCATTTTGTTGCGCCAAGACCTCTTGCAGCTTCTCTAAAAGATTTAGGAATGGCCTTAAGCGCCTCCTCTGTTGTAACAATAATAATTGGCATAACCATAAGTGATAATGTTAAACTTCCTGCAAGAATACTTGTACCAAATTCAAAGATACGAACAAATACCGTTAATCCAACTAGTCCAAAAACTATAGATGGCACTCCTGCCAGATTTTGGATTAATCGCCTTAGAACTTTGGTATAGGTATTGCTTATTGCAAATTCAGTTAAATATACTGCTGCTCCTATACTTATAGGTAGAGAGAATACCATGGTCAATGCAACAAGGTATATTGATCCTACTATTACGGGAAATATCCCAGCGATTGAAGGATTAGAACTTGGATATGAAGTTAAGAACTTTAAACTAATTCCTGGAAGTCCTTGGTCTAAGATAGAAAAAACTAGTAGCCCCAAGAATATCGATGTAATTACCAAACAAGACCCCATTAAAAATACTCCTAATTTTGCCACCCTATATCTGAACTTTAAAGAATGTTCAGAATAAATTTTTTTAATTACTAATCCATCATTTTTAGGAGTACTTGAACAAACACTTTTTTTATTTTTTAGACAGATTTTTATTCTTCTGTTTTTATTGGTGGCAATTTTACCAGTATTTTGGATTTTCAAAACAATAAGCCCTGCAACATAATTAATTATGTAAGTAATAAAAAATAAAACAAGCCCAACTGCAAATGCTGCACTAACTGCTAATCCCGGGGGTATATCCCCTGTTGCAACTTGAGCGATATAAGAGGTCATCGTTTGAACTTGGCTCAAAGGATTGAAAGTGAGTCTTGCTACATTTCCAGCTGCTAATGCTACCACCATAGTTTCACCCAATGCTCTCGATAATCCAAGCAAAATTGAAGCTATTATGCCACTTGAAGCTGCGGGCATCACAACTTTAGTTGCAGTTTCCCATTTTGTCGCTCCCATTGCAAGACTTGCTTCCCTCAATTCTCTAGGGACGGCCCTAAGCGAGTCATCAGAAACACTAACGATTATAGGGAGAATCATTACCGCCATTACTATAATGGCACTTGCAGCATTAAAGTAACTTGCACCAAAATATTCTCTTAGGAGTGGGCTAATTATTATAAGAGCAAAAAATCCATAAACTATGGAGGGGATACCCGCTAAAATCTCAATAATTGGTTTGGCCAATGTACTGATTTTTTTGTTTGCAAATAAAGCTAAATATATTGCAGCACCCAATCCAAGAGGGGTAGCAATTAATATAGATCCTCCTGCAATTAATATAGTGCCTGAGAGTAATGGAAGAATACCAAAATTAGGATCTGCTCCACTTGGTGCCCATTTTGTGCCTGTTAAAAATTGGATAATATTTATTTTTGGACTAAGAAAAAACTCAATGGATCCATTTAACAAAGTGTAGAGAATAGCTAGGCTTACTACGATTGCAAAACTTGCTGCAACTAATATCAGTTTAACTATCAATGTTTCTTTAAAGTCAACTTTTTTGCGAAACTGGCTGTTTCCATTGTAGTAAGCTCTATTGATTTTACCTAACATCTAAGAACACTCTTAGTTTAATTTTGAAAGTTGTGCTGGTAATACTGTTGGATCAACTAAAGATATTTTAACAAATCCAACTTCTGGAACTATTTCTTGCCCATCTTCACTCAATATATATTTTAAGTACGTATTTATAGCTTTTCCTTTGTCAGTTGAATCATCTGGAATTCCATTTGTGTATATATACAATGGCCTTACAATTGGGTATTTTGCAACATTTTCAACTGACGCTTCAACATATTCTTCCCCTGATATTTTAGCAATCTTTACAATTTTCAACTGATTAGGATTTTCTACTACATACGAAAATCCAAAAAATCCAATTGCATATTTATTTGTTTTTATTGCGTCCAAAATTACATTGTCATCAGCTGTTGGATTGTATGCCCCATCCCCCAAATTAAGTCTTGTTTTAGTTACTTGAGTTCTCTTTCCCCAGTCTTTAATTATAGTCTCAAAAAAGTAATCATATGTTCCACTAGCTTCGTCAGGAGCGTATAATGTTATTTTGGCGTGTGGCGCCCCCCTTTCCTTCAAATCTGGAACTTCATCCCAGTAAACAGCAGGCATATCACTAGTAAAAATTTTATACAACTGATCATAAGTAAGTTCCTCTGCCCAATTGTTTTCATTGTTTATTACTACAACTAATATATCATATGCAACAATCCATTTTGTTGGAAGAACATCACGGCACACTGCCATTGCAGAACCATCAATGTTAACTAAACTTCCGTCACATCCTGCAAGTTTATAGTCAGAATCTTTTAATAATCTACTGGTGTCAATCAAATCCGCTTCTTTCATAAGAAGGGCATTTAATCCGTGACTGGATCCTCCACCTGAAACAAATATTTGTGCACCTTCAAATTCCTCTGCCCATGCTATTGCTAATGGTAAAACTGTGCTTGATCCCACTTGCCTGAGTTTAATGTCTGTCGTTTTTTGAGCATAACTGCAAAAAATTATACCAAAAATAATAAAGGCCATCAATAAGCCAAATATTTTTGTTTTTTTACCCTCCAGATTATACCACCGCACATATTTGCTTTAAATGTCTTATAATGCTTTTCGACTTAAAGTATATAAGAATAATTATCAAATTATTTTCTCAATATCTCTATATATAAAAATATATTTATACAGAAATATTTATATAATCAATAGATGCCAATAAATCCGTATGATGGAAATAAGAAAAGTTCAAATTACAGGTGGCTCTTCTTATGTTATTACTTTGCCCAAGGATTGGGTAAAGTCATTAAACATTAAAAAAAATGATTCTTTGGGATTATTAATTCAAAAAGATGGGACACTATTTGTGACCCCAGATAAAGCAATTGAAAAGAAAAGAAAGTTAAAGGAATATGTCATAGATTCTGACATAGATAAGACATTTTTATTTAGGCTCCTCGTGGGCGCATATATTATGGGATACTCTGATATTGCTATAAAGTCAAATGAAACAATGCCCCCTCAAGCTAGAGAAGCTATAAGGATGTTCACCCAAATTGCTATCGGACCGGAGATTGTCGATGAGGAATCCAATCTCTTTGTTATAAAAGATCTATTGAGCCCAATGGAAATGCCCTTTGAAAAAACTGTCAAAAGAATGTATTCTCTTGTCGAAAGCATGAATAAAGATGCGATTAAAGCTCTAAAAACAAATAATAAGGCTTTGGCAGAAAACGTCATCTCAAGAGATATTGAGGTGGATAGGTTATGCTGGCTTGCTACACACCAATACAACGTCATTCTTTCAGATATAATGTTATCAAATAAAATGGGCCTAAATCAGGAAGATGCAAGTTATTATTTTTTAATAAGCAAGATATTAGAACGAGTTGGGGACCATGCAGCCATATTGGGAGAAAATGTTCTAAAATCAATGGGAACGTTAAATCAAGAAATAATAAAAGATATAGAATCTGCAAGTGAGTTAGCTCTAGAAATATTATCTAATAGTTTTGAATCACATTTAACAAAGAACATCAAAAAAGCCAATGAGAATATTGATGCTGTTGAAAAATTATTGGAAAAATGTGAATATATTACTAACAAGGCATTAAATCTGGGAGTTGAAGCCGTACATGTAGTCTATATAGTTGAAAGTATTAGACGAACTGGCGAATACTCTAGTGACATCTCAGAACATACAATTAACTACCTGATAATGAAAAATTAAAGTTTATTTTACCCCTTTGATAAAATTTTTTAATTTAGCTTCATAATTTTTGTTAAGTTCTTTTGTTGTTATTGTTATCTTTGATATGGGAGTAATTCCAATGTAGTCCTCCATTTCACCAAATGCTCTAGAATCTCCAGAACTACTGCAAGTGCAAAAAAATGCCACATTCTTAAACTTGCCTTTGTTCTTATTGATATACGATCTTACGGCAGGAGCCATAAGCGCCGCCCAGATTGGAGTACCAATAACAATTAGATCATACTTAGTCGGATCTTTAATTATTTCTCCAATCGTTGTTAATTTTTTTGAATGAGCATCTATAGCAGATATAATCCAACCCAACATCCCTTTTCTATTCTTAGAGTCTACTATTTCCTCGATTTCACACTTAAGTTTACTAGAAATCTCTTCGGCAATCTTTTTAGTATTTCCAGATCTAGAATAATAAACAACTAGTGTTTTCATGATAACTAGTTAAATTAGTAATATATAAGCATTGTTACAAGCCAAATAAAAAGCTCTTTTAAAATAAAAATTGAAGGTGTCATTTTCATAGAAATCCAATAGATAAGTCTTATATATCTATGAAAATACTTTTTTTCTGGACAAGTAAAAAGAAGATGTCCATTATTTTTTGTGAAATGGAGGAGATAAGAATAATTGAACCACAGATTAACTTCCCTGTTGAAGACAGAGATGACGAGCAGCCACTCTACATTCCTGAAGACGATTATGATGAAGATTGAATATATTAATTAATCTTTTTTGAAATTATTGCACCTAAATATGTAAATAAATAAGATTTTTATATTAGAGACCAAATAACCGAAAACTATTTTAAGAATATAATATTTACATAATAACGGAGGACTTCTATTGCCTGAAAGAAAATTAAGGATTCTGATAGCAAAACCTGGTCTCGACGGACATGATAGGGGGGCAAAAGTAGTGGCTAGAGCTTTAATGGATGCAGGCATGGAAGTGATATATACGGGATTAAGGCAGACCCCTGAAAGCATCGTAGAAACAGCAATACAAGAGGATGTGGATGCAATAGGCCTAAGTATATTATCTGGGGCCCATAATCATCTGTTTAAAAGAGTGATAGAACTTCTAAAGAATGAAGGGGCAGAAGATATTCCTATTTTTGGTGGCGGCATTGTCCCTGAAGAAGATGTTTCCTATCTCAAGCGTATAGGTGTAAAAAGGGTATTTGGCCCTGGTGCTAATACAGAAGACATTGTCTCCTACATAAAAGAAATGACTAATAAGTAAAAAGAGTGCCTAAAATGATCTCTTCTATTGATGAATTAATACAAAAGATGGTATCTGGGGATAAAAGGGCACTTGGAAAAATTATTACACTAATGGAAGAGGATTCTTCTTCCTCTGCCTATATTGTCTCTAAAATTTACCCTCTTACTGGAAAGGCATATATTTTGGGCATTACTGGCCCTCCTGGCTCTGGCAAAAGTAGCATTGTAGATAAGTTAGTGTCTTGCTATAGAAATGAAAATTTAAAGGTGGGGGTTATAGCTATTGATCCTACAAGTCCTTTCACGGGTGGCGCTATTCTCGGCGATAGGATACGTATGAGAAGCCATTATACTGATAAAAATGTTTTCATTCGAAGCATGGCGACAAGAGGGACTTTGGGCGGCCTATCTAGGGCAACTAGTGATTCTGTTAAGGCCCTTGATGCATTTGGAAATGATGTAATCATAATTGAAACTGTTGGT
The DNA here is from genome assembly GCA_012799835.1 of Candidatus Methanofastidiosia archaeon. GTDB lineage: Archaea > Methanobacteriota_B > Thermococci > Methanofastidiosales > Methanofastidiosaceae > Methanofastidiosum. The sequence continues at coordinate 8,843 of JAAZKM010000053.1, read as the reverse complement.
GCTGGGCAAGTTGAAGTTGACATTGTAAAAGTAGCGGATACTGTAGTAGTTGTATCCGTTCCCGATATGGGGGATACTATACAGAAATTAAAAGCAGGAATAATGGAAATAGGGAATATATTTGCAGTAAATAAAGCAGATATTGATGGTGCAGAAAAGTGTATCTTAGAGATAAAAATGATGTTAGAGTTATCAGAAACTAAAAATGGGTGGGTACCTCCGATAGTCAAAACTTTTGGGGATAGGGACAATGGAGCTAATGAACTATACGAAGCTATCAAAAATCACCATAAATACCTACTTGAATCAGGCCGTCAAGAAAAAAAGAAAATAGCACGTGGAAAAGCTGATCTAATCTATATACTCCAAAATCTTTTTATTAAAAAATTTTACGAGGCTATCAATGAGGAAGAGCTAGAGGAACTAGGAAAAAAAATAGCCAGTAGAGAAAAGGACCCTTATACGATAATTGAGGAACTAATCCCTAGATTAAAGAAATTTTTATGAGGTGCTTACTTGATAAAAAAAATAGACCATATAGGTATAGCTGTTAGTAATTTAGAAGAGGCTTTGAGTTTCTATGAAGAGGCTCTGGGGCTAAAGGTAAAAGGCATAGAAGAAGTTCCAGAGCAAAAAGTTAAAGTTGGATTTTTGGATATAGGGGAAACTCAATTTGAACTTTTAGAATCAATGGCCCCCGACGGGCCTGTTGGAAAATTTATTGAAAAAAGAGGAGAAGGTTTGCATCATATTGCAATATTAGTTGATAATATTGAAAATACCCTCCACATACTCAAAGAAAAACAGGTGAATCTCATAGATGAAGTGCCTAGAAAAGGGGCTAGTGGCTCTAAAATGGCATTTATACATCCCAAAAGCGCTCATGGCGTATTATTAGAGTTATATGAGAAATAGTTATTTAAATAAAAAGATATATATACTGTATACTGATGTTTTATTATATATCAGGAGGAGACTATATGGGTCTTTTTGGTGGCAGAAATGAAAAAGATGAAAAAATAAATGTTCTCACGCAGAATTTAGAAGAAGTTGAAAAAGAGAATAGAGCTCTAAAGATGCAACTTAAAGTTTATGAGGAAGAATACGAAAATATCGAAATCATAAAAGAAAAATTTGAAAAGATTAGCAGAGAAAATCAAGACTTCATGACTAAGCTAAAAGAAGCTGAAGACAAATATAAAGAAGTTGAAGAAAGAACTCATGATGTAATAAAAGAAATTAGTGATGAAAGAGACAAATATAAATCTGAACTTAACAATGAAAGATCCAGGGAAATTATCGAAATTAGACAGAAAGAAGAATTAATCGAGGATGTCCAAAGGGAACTTGAAAGAGTAAAAGCAATCAATGAAGAACTGAACAGACAGATGGAAGAGACAGAAAGAGGCAAAATTATAGTACTAGACGCTTTTGAAAAAGACATAGAAATAAGCGAAGGGGTAATAGTTAAAGGTGGACTAAAAACTAAGGAAAATGTAAAAATTGAAAACGACGCCTTGATTAAAGGAGACATCTTAGCCGGTAAAAATGTCACTCTTGGTGACAGAACAACAGTCCAGGGTGCAGTAAAGTGTGATGGCACACTTATAATGGGAGAAGAAGCAGAGATTAGGGAAGAAATTTTTGCAGGAAATGTTTTTATTTCTAATGGAAGTGTTATTCCTGTTTCAATTAAAACTACTGGAGACGTTAAAGGTGGAGAAAGAATACGAGTCGGCGGTGAATTCATTTCTGGCGGTGATGTATTCTTAGGCAGTGAAACAGTTATCAAAACAAAACTCGAAGCCAGTGGAAATGTATCAATAGGTGAAAACAGTAAAATAATGAAAGATCTTATATCAAGCGGGGATGTCATATTAGGTGCAAACAGTGATGCAAAAGTTATCAAGGCAAAAGGAAACGTTACAATAGGCCACAATTGCAATGTAAATAAAGTTCTTTCAGACGGTTCAGTTACTTTACTAGATGGAACTCACATAAGTGAAGGAATTGAATACAGAGGTTCAATAAAGATAGGCGGCGGAGTAACTCTTGAAGGAACAATAAGAACAAAAGATAGAGGAGAAATTTTATAAATTTTTTTTATCTATAAATCTCTCTTTTTGTATAGTATACTGCTATACCTCCGATTAGTAGACCTATCAACAAACCCACTATAAAATACCCGACATAGTTATAGGATTTTTCTCTAACAACTGGGGAGGTTTTTTCTATTATCACTCCACTTTGTGGAGTAGAGGTTTCTTCTATAGGCTCTAAAAATCTCAAGGCAAATGCAACACCTTTTGCATATTTGTAGAGAATGATAGAGTTAATTTTATCTGAATCTTCAAACGTCGAGGCATACTCATAGTAGCTTTCAGCCATTAAAGGCTCGCCTCCTGCCTTTCTAGCAAGATATATTGCACCACCAGCTTGCTCTTTTGCCCTTTCAAGTCTTTGTTTAATTACGTCCTCACCCGAAGACCACAGCTCAATAGAAACACTAGATCTAACTTTGCTATCAATAGCATCAAATATGGCTGCTGCATATTTTCCTTTTTCATATTCATTTTCAGCTGCTGTAAGTAACTCTGAACTTTGAGTAAGTAATGTGTTCTTACCTATTAATGTTTGGGCATATATGAGGCTAAGCCTTGCATCTTCAATTCTTTGACTTGCATTATACTTTATTTGAGATTCATCGATTATACTTTCGCCTTTAGAGTTTTCTTTACTTATATCCATCCACAATTTAGCTGTTTTTGCCCTCTCCATGGCAAAATTTGCATAATAAACAGCATCGTAGTACTTTTGATTGTAATAGTTTTTCCAAGCATCTGCAATTAGACTTTCTGCTTCAATTGCTCGTTTTTCAGATGCTGCAAGACATTCAAAAGAGGTGATCCCTCTAATGTTTGATGATTCGGTAGATATAAGCTCATTTGCTTCATCTAATTCTTTTTGAGCAGATTCGATCTTGTTTTTAACTATGTTCGAATCTTTATTTATCATAACATCTATTGAATCGCTAATATAGTTTAACTGAATTTTGGAATTGAACGTATTACTCATAGCGCTGTAGTATCTTTTCTTAGAAAGATTATTTTTTGCAGTGTCAATGTTTGAATTTGCACGCTTCAAAAATTCACTAAAAGTTTGGTATTCCCTGTACCCAATAGTTTCGGAATCTAACTTATGTTTTGTATTCTTGGAAAGTTTTTCAACTACGACAAATTCAGAAAGTGCCTTTTCTTTTATGAAGTCAGTATTAACTATGACCTTTGATGGTGGTTTTTCTTCCTTTATTCTATACCCAGTGAAATACCAAAGAGCGTCAATTGCATCATCAACTTCTATGACGGTAATTCCCCATCTACTCTTTGCATGTTCAATTACATTAACCGTATCGATCTTTCCTTCTTCAATTATTTGGATAATTGACTGCCCACTTGGTATGAGAAATACTTTTATCCCCTTTGAATTTGCGCCCATTATTTTTTCTAGTATGCCTCCAACAGGACCTACTGTACCATCAGGATTAATCATCCCAGTCATCATTACATTAGGCTCTATGTCAAGATTCTTAATTGAAGCAATAGTAGCTATGGTAAGTGCAGCCCCAGCAGAAGGCCCGCCTATTACCGGAGAATCAGCCCTAATGGTATAAAAATAATCGTATTTTGAATGTGGTACCTTCAGTATATCTGATGCAACTACTGAGGCAAATCTGCACGATGCTTGTGTATCAAGTTCAGACAATGGCCATGTGTCTACAAAAACCCTTCCACTTCCAGGTTTTGTATAAACGGTAGCTTCAAAAACGGCACCTTCAAGACCGGACTCCACTCTCTTGACTGCAGGAACCTTAATAGTAATGGATTTTCCATCTTCATTTTGCGATGACAAAGCCGGTAAAAAACCAGCAAATAAGATACCAAGCAAAAAAATTGCCAATATTTTTTTATTCATTGAAACACCTAAATATTTTGTAAGAGTTTTTGGATTCTGCTATAGCATGCTTCTAACTTCTTCCAAGCATTATCCATATCAGTTTTTTCTATGTTAGGATTTTGTATATTATCAAAATAAAATCTAGTTAAATCCCTATACATCTGGCTCATTTTAAAATATTCATGAGCTTTAGCATCTACAAGGGTATCAGATAAATTGTCAATTTCTATTATGAAGTCCGCCCAGGTGTTAATTTTTTTACGTTCTTGGATTTTCGGCGTTTCATGCACAATACTGGGGATGGGTTTTGGTGGAACATCATTATAAATTTGGGTCATAACTTCTTCTTTTACTGGCTCAGATTCGATAATTTTTGGCTTGCTGTCAAAAATCGATACTCTCTCTGGGATTTTAATATTAGGAATTCCAGATTTACTTTTTTTTGCATCGGAAAAGAATCTAACAAGAAAAATTAACAATATGAGTAATAAAATCAAAACAGAAAATATTATCATCCAATGTTGAGAGAGGAGTGTTTCAATAGAAGGCATTAATCAAGGAAACGTGAAATTACTTATAACTTTTTCCATTAATTTCTACACGATTTTATGCACTATCTGAAGACAACTAATAAACTATACTACATTAAAGTAAAATAATTGAATCGTGAAAAAGAGGACCAATTTCGCTTTATAATGTGCTTTATATGATTTATAATGAAGGGCATATTCCCTCTCAATAGTTAAGTTCTATCAAGAGAGTTTTAATCAACACTCTTAGGATTTCATGGAACTTTTAGAAAAAAGATAGAAAACTACGAAGTGAAATAATTATAAGATATACTAAGAAACATTTACGGAAATCTTTTTAAATATTTAAAAATTAATTAGTATATTAAGTGATGAAATATGGAAGAAGACGATTTATTGGATCATCGATCAGAATATATGAGATCACTGATCTATAAATTGAAATATATATGGGGAGTGCATGTGATTGAAAAACAAAAAGACCTTCATGTCAAATGTATTTTCAAAGAGATATGCAGCATGGCCCCTGAACTTAGACCTTTCTGATTTTTTTACCATCGTTAAACAGAGTATGTTTGCCCTTATAATTTGCGCCTTTGCCGATATCTTTGCGGGCATATATTTAACAAAAATGATTGACTTCTTGATATTATTGCCCGGAATATTAACTATGCTTCCTGCGGCAATCGATATGAGAGGCAATGTTTATGCTTCAATGGGATCTAGACTTTCAACAGGATTGCATACAGGTGAAATAACATCAAAGATAAGGGATTCAACTTTAATTAAAGAAAATGTTTACTCCTCTCTTATACAAACTGTAGTCATGGCAATCATAATAGCTTTTTTTGCACTGATTGGAGGGATACTACTAGGCAATCAAACAATAGGATTCACACATCTTTTTTTTATTTCACTATTTGCTTCCCTTTTTGCGGCGATTGGCCTTATTTTAACAACGATTTTAGTGGCCATTGTTTCCTTTAATAAAGGATTTGATCCAGATAACGTTTCTTCACCAATCATAGCTTCCATAGGGGACATCTTGAATGTAGCTTCTCTTTTTGCAGTAGGTATAATCTCATTTTCTCTAAGTAAAACTTTCATGTTACTCTCTAGCATTTCAATTAGTATAATAATAATTTTATTTGGATTATTTTCTATAAGAAAAAGCAGCTACGCAAAAAAAATACTAAAAGAATCCATGGGATTTCTGGCTATTTGTGCATTTCTTAGTACCCTTGCGGGGTCGCTCCTAGATAATAACTTAGATTTGATTGATGTTTTTCCACTATTGCTTGTATTGGCCCCCCTTTTCAATGCAGAAAATGGGAATATTGGGAGTATTTTTTCCGCTAGAATTTCTACTAGCTTTCATTTAGGTCAAGCAGAGATTACTTTTTTACCCAAATCAAAAATATTGAAGGAATTCACGTATACATTTTTTATTACAATAATCCTGTTTCCGCTACTGGCTATAATGGTATTTCTCATGTCAACTATGCTTAATATCCCCCAGATGGAATTTTTTATTGTATTAAAAATATCTGTATTAGTGGCGATAATGTCTGCATTTGCGGGGATGTTGACTTCATATTATTTGACTTACTTTTCAATAAAAACAAATATAGATCCTGATAATGTTGTAATTCCCATACTTACGAGTGTTATGGACATTGCTAGTGTAATTATTCTAGTTTTCATTACCTCTAAAGTTCTTTTTTAATTCAAAATATGTTTTTTATTCCTAGGATTATTAGCTTTACACCCCAAGAAAGTGTAACAAGACCTAGAATAGTCGTTGTAACTTGGGTCGCAGTATCGCCTAGTATTTTCTTAACTTTGTTTGACAAAAGAAATAACATTGCCGTGATTAGAAGAACAATGCCCACTGCAAGGCCTGTCATCATCTTACCGTAGTCGCTACTAGCTATGATAATTGTGAAAATTGTTGCAGGGCCAGTAATCAAAGGGGTTGCTATAATTGATGCCAATGCTCTAGCGGAACTATCTTTTTTATCGTATGTGTTAATTAGAGATTCCCCTAAAACCATTTTTATCCCTAAAATTATCAATATGATCCCTCCTGCTATCCTAAATTCATCGAGGGTAGTACTAAATAGCTCTAACAAACTTTGACCTAAAATAAGCACTATGAAACATAATAACACTGCAATCAATATTGCAAGAAGGCCTGTTTTATGCCTTTCCTTAGGGGCCATTTTTGAAGAAGTAGCGTAAAAAACAAAGAAACTGGCTAAAGGATCAATAACAACGAAGAATAAAATTATAAGCTGTATTAAAGACCCTAACATACCATTACTTCCTACTAATGATGAAGGGTAAATCAATTTAAAACGATTTCTCCAATAAATTACATAAAATAGACGTGTATTCCAGGTTTTCTTGGGAGAGATTTTTTCCTGTCATTTCCTGGATCCTCTAATGGATCTATGGTAACTTCTGTCTTGAATTCTTCACTTAGAAAAAGTTTTGCTTCATTAAGTACGTCTTTTTCATTAAATCTTTCTGGGAAGTATCTATTCTTAAAACATTTTTGGATAATCAGATTAACGTCCTTTGCATTCTTTCTGAATTCTTCTTTTGACATTGCTGCTTTAGTGGCTTCTCCTATATTCCCTTTATTCTTAATTAATTCAATAAGCTCCCATTTCCAATCTTCTGCGGTGAATATCTCAATTTTTTCTAAAGCCTTATGCTCGTCTCTTGACAGAATATTAATTATTTCTCTGATATCATCTACAACATCTTCAATATAATACTCACTCTCTTCCGAAATTTCATCTATCATGTCTTCCCTATATTCAGGCCATGTGGAATTTGAAATAAAAGATTTAAATCCGATTTTTTCCCATATTTCTTCGCATATATGTGGCGTAAATGGGGCCAATATTAAAGTTTGAACTTTTATGACCTCAGAAATTACTTCTTTATTTGGTGAATTAAGGCATCTTTTTAAGTACCATTTAATGTCCCGCTGAAGATCAAAGAATCCTTTTGAGAGGGCGGTTCTAAAATTTGTTTCTTCCATGGCTTCGGTAGTTTCTTTTACTGTTTTATTTAAAACGGACAGAAACCACCTATCAATATATAGTTTTTCAGTTCTACCTTTCCCGTAATTTTCAATACAAAAATCATGCCAATTTTTTAATTTGTCAGTAATAGTCCTGGCAAATTCGCTATCCCAGTTGGGGTCATCAAGACCTTCTCCGCCATTCATAAGGGTGATCCTTGCCGCGTCTGCACCATACATCCCTACAATCTGCCTTATGGTGTAAAAGTTACCTTTTGATTTACTCATCTTTTCTCCATCTACAAGTACCCAACCATTTACTCCAAAACCTTTAGGCCAAAATTTTTCAGGAAATATTGCAGCATGATTGAATATACAGAAAGAAAGATGATTTTGGATTAAATCTTTTCCACTATTCCTAAATTCAAAAGGATACCAATACTCAAACTCTTCTTTCATCTCAGATATTAGTTCATTAGATAATCCACTTTTGGCAGAGACTTCTTCCTTAGTGCCACTATCTAAATAAATATAATCAAAGAAATAATCATCAAGTTTTTTTGGATCAATATTGTAAGAAGGATCTTCGAAATACTTTGCCAAAGTATAATATGCCATGTAAATAGTAGAGTCTGAAAGTGATTCTATTACCCATTTCTCATCCCAAGGGAGTTTTGTCCCAAGCCCGAACTCTCTTGTGCACGCCCAATCTTTTAACCAATCAAGAACATACTCAAACTGTTTTCTGGCCTTCTCAGGATAAATGTTCATCTGACCAAGACACTTTTTTGCTAAATCTTTCCATTCTGAATTTCCATATGCCAAGAACCATTGATCAGACACAATCCTTACTACGCCCTTTGAAAGACATCTACAGGTAACTTTTCCAGGCAACTCATAAAATAGGGTAGCAACGCCACTATTAATGAAGTCATTAACTATGATTTTTTTGACATCTGAGACCTTGACCCCTTCATATTTTCCTGTTTTCTCATTCAACACTCCCTGATGAAATTCCTTCTTATAAATGATGTTTGTTGCTTCTTCAAGCTTATCTACATCTTCTTGAGAGGATATCTCCATTTTTTCAGAGATTTCTATCGCTGGATTCTTACCAAAATCTTCAACAATAATTAATGGGATGGGGGTGATATTTTTTACAATAGTTTCAGAAACGCCATATTTTAGTGGATTTGATTGTATATCTTTAAGAGCTATATAATCATATGGCGCATGAGAGGGAACGGACATGACAATACCGGTACCAATTTCAGGAGAAACGAATGTAGCGGGCAGGATGGGGATTTTGTTTTCCGTTAGCGGAT
>JAAZKM010000052.1 GCA_012799835.1 Candidatus Methanofastidiosia archaeon | reverse complement strand
AGGGTTCTTTTGGACTTTTAATAACGGTGTTCATGCCAATATACGCATCAGTTGTTATAATAGGTGCAGCAAGAATGATAGAATCAACATTTAATTTAAATTTTAATCTAGCACTTATTGTGATGACTGGTATTGTTGCAATTTATGTCCTCTTTGGTGGATTGCTTGCCGTTCTTTATACAGATGCCCTCCAAGGAACCATAATGGTTGTTGGAATGATATTGCTATTAGTTGGAACTTATGCCGCATTTGGAGGGGTCACCGAAGCTCACCAGGCGCTTGAAAACTTTCAGTTTACTGACTCTTACGCCATATTAACAAATAAAGGGGCACCGTTATCAGTATTTGGCCATCAAGGATTCACTACTTTTCCAGTGATGAGTTTAGGAAATATACCAGCAAGTGCAAGCGGATTAAATGATACGCAAGGTATATTTTGGGCCGTCTTAATGGGCCTGATATTTGGAGTGGGAGTTGGAGTACTTGCTCAACCACAATTGGCAGTTCGTTGCATGACAGCAAAAAGTAAGCGTGACCTAACTAAAGCTGTGGGGATAGGTGGAGTTTTCATTCTTTTGATGACAGGAGTGGCTTTTACTGTAGGTTCTCTCACAAACGTATATTTTGAGAAAGAAGGGGTGGAAGTAATAAAAGCTGAATACAAACCCACACTTACAAATCAGCAGATTAGAGATCTTTACTTCAAATATGATGAAAATGGAAAATTAATTGGGCGACCATCTGAATATGTGTATTGGACAGATTCAGCAATACCAGAATACGTCAATTACAGATTCCCGAGCTGGTTTGTCATCCTCTTCATGTTGACACTTTTATCTGCCGCAATGTCAACTATTTCAGGCCAATTTCATGCAATGGGCACTTCTTTTGGACATGATTTCTACCATGTGTGGATTAAAAATTCATCAGAAAAGATTAATGCGGTAACAGCCACAAAAGTAGGCATCGGGGCTACAGTCTTAATTTCCCTTGCATTGGGGTACATACTTCCACCAGCAGTAATTGCCAGAGGAACAACAATATTTATGGGAATGTGCAGTGCAGTATTTCTGCCCGCATATACCGGAGCCTTATTTTGGAAAAGATCAACAAGAGAAGGGGCTATAGCCTCAATGGTAGGGGGTTTCCTGTCATGGCTTATATGGACACTCTTCTTCAAAGTATCTGAATCAGAACCCTTAAGAATATGCAATCTGATATTTGGCAAATCATGCCTCCTTAATGCAAAGGCATCACTAACTCAGTTAGATCCTTTCTTCATTGCTATACCAATTGCTGTAGTACTCATGGTAGTGGTAAGCTTTCTAACAAAGCCTCCTGAACAAAAGTTGATTGACAAGGCATTTGAAGGAATTTAATATATTATTAAAAAATAATTTTTTCTTTTAAAATTAATTGGTTATTTCCCTAAAGAAACAGTAACATTTTTATATAGGAACTACATAAATAAAATATGAGAAGATTATCGATAACTTTAATTATTTTAGCTATTTTAATGAATTTCGCTTTATTATTCGTTTCTGCACAGATTATTGATGTTAGTATTGATGGAAACTCAACAGTCTATATGTGCTACCCTTACGATTACAATGTAACTATTAGGAATAATTCAGTTAATCAAAGTGTGACAAATATTAATTATGTAGTCACTTTGCCAGTAGGATTTAACACTACAGATCCTTTAACTTATAACGTCCTTTCTTTAGGGCCAGGGCTTACAAACAAGATAAAAATTCATGTTAATACGTTCTGTGATGTTGAAGGTGGAAATATTTCAGTTAATGGGACTTATGATTATAATAACTCCCAAGATACACTTTCTGCTACAAAACCAATAACTTTGTACAAAGGTGCAGTTACAATAGAAAAAACACCATCGACACAAAATGCAACTTTAGAAGAAGATGTTTCGTGGACCATAACTATAAAGAGTAGCGGTCTTGGTCCGATTAAAAATGTAATAATCACAGACACTCTTGGGTCAGGATTACAATATATTTCCTCATCACCTGAAGGCGCTTTAGACGCGCCTGGAACATATAAGTGGACATCCAATGAGATTCCTGCACTTTCCCTCATGAATCCCAATGATGAGGTAAAAATTGAACTAAAAGCTAAAGTTATTAAATGTAATAATTTAACTAACATAGCTAAAGTCACATGGGGATGTGACGGAGGAGGGGAATGTGAAACACAGGAAACTATTGCAAGTATTGCTTTTCAACCAAACCCCCCAAAAATAGATTACACTCTTCCATCCTTTGATCTTACTTACTGCGGAACTGAAAATAATTTCACCATACCCATAACAAATACTGGCGGTACTGCTTACGACTTTAATTTATCGGCAGACTTTGGGCCATTGACGATTACCAATATAACTTCTCCTTCTGGCGCGTCTTATAGTGGAGGTAAATTTATTTTAGGTAATGTTCCAAATGGAACTACTAATCTAACTTTCGACCTCACCCCAACAGGTAACTGGTGTAGCGATCTGCCTTCAGGAGAGGTAATCTTTGAACCTTATTATCTTTATTGTGGAACTAATTTTTTACCTCCTGTTAAAATAGGAAATTATTTTGTCACAGGTATCCCCTCACTCTCAGTATCCAAGACAGGTGCCCCAGGTTCAATGTATTTAGGAGGGACTATATCTTACAATATAGTGGCTTCTTACTCTGGACCACTTAATTGTAACAGCAGCACAACTTCAAACATTTTGGTAGTTGACACAATACCTGTTGGATTTTCTATAGTTAATGATGGAGGCGGCGCTGTTAGTGGAAATAAAATAACATGGGACGTTGACCCTGCAACAGGACTAAACACGACTGTTGTTCTTCAATCGCCAGATTATGGCAATTGCAACTACTGCTATACAACTGCTATTAACACTGTAAATGCTACCATTACAGACTGTTGTGGATGTGTTAGAACAGCTTCATCCTCACAATCAACTTACTTACAATGCTCAGAAACAGTTACCTCTACAAAAACTGCTTCTTCAAATTACAATTTTGAGAAGTGTACACCTATTGAATATAAAAACACCTATCAGTTCCCAGATGATGAGTTCTGGGATGATGTGAATATTTCCTCTTTAAAATTCCGAGAAGAGTTAACAAACAATCAAGTTCTTGTAAGTCCTGTCAAAATTACTATTGGATCCTGCAGTGTTGATTACACACCACTTGTTTCATCATACCTAGATGTTAATTTTTCAGATACAGTTTTACAAAATCTCATATTGAATACTTGCTCCTTAGATTTAAATACAACAACTGTTAGAAACAAGGAAATCACTATTGAATATAACCTATCAAATCAGAAACTATCACAACCAATATGCGAAAGCTCTTACACATTTTTTGACTGGTCAATATTAAATACTGGCAAATCCTCAGGTGTTGGGGATTGTTACGATAATTCCATGCAGATCAGAAACGGAGTATTTGTTACAGTAAACGGTGCTGAGGTAAATGTTAACTTAAGTAATCTTCCTACAATAATTGATAGATGCGGAACCTATATAGTTACACTTAATATCAATAGGAACTCAATTGGAGGTGCATATAATGTTAATGTATCCTTCCCGACTAATAATTATCACGTTAATAACATTACTATAAACGGCGGTTCGCCTAATCAAATATCAGGCCCAAACGGCTATGAATGGAGGTATGGGGACTTTTTTGTTAATAATACTTCGGCAAGTATTGATCTAAATGTTACTAAAAGATGTGATTCAAATGGACAAATGACTGCAAACGTCGTATGGAATGATAAGTGTAATAATGACGCGCCCGACAATATTTGTAGAGGTAGTACTTCCTTAACACCTAGATTAATTCTATCTGGAAATTTATGCTTAATGAAAGTGCCAGAATTGTTATGGGCCACAACAGATGAAGTAACTTGGAGATTATGTCTTACAAATGCAGGCAGTGGAGGAAGCTATAATGTCTGGCTTGAAGATAAACTTGGATCTGGACTTTCGTATAACTCATCCACTGGAACATATTCCCAAGTCAAAATTGATCAAGACAGGAATGGAAATCCGATTAATGGGGCAACATGGTTTATCCCTAAAATTGATGCCGGAGATAGGACTGAAATTCTTTTAACTGCAAACATCGGCGCATGTACAAATCTAACAAACAATGCATCTACAAGTGCAGGATGCCTAGGAGAAGACTGTCAAGAAATTAAGGAGGCCAATTCAGAAGTCCGTATCCCTCCTTCAGAAGCCATTACAGCCAATAATGTGCCTGAATCAATAAGTATGTGTAGCGAAGAAGAGGTAACGGTTATTGTTAAAAATACAGAGCTGACACACGTTTATGATGTCAATGTCACTGCTTCCCTCCCAACTGGAATTACTTATGTAAGTGGAACAAGCCCTGATCCAGAAAATCCAAGTAATAATCCTCTCAGATGGACAAAAGCTCAAATTCCCGGATTGGAAGACCTAGCCCCTTCAAGTGAAATTGCAATAACTTTTAAAATTCGCTCAAATTGTGACATGCCGTCTTCTGGAAATATTATTAGCCAAGCTACGTATAAATCTCCGTGTAATGATGTTAAATCATCTCCGGAGGTAGCTTCCCAAATTATAAGTAGAACTCCGGCGTTATCAATATCTAAACATGGAAGAAATCACACCACAGGATCTTTATTTGCCAGCAGCGTCTCTGCAGAACCAGGGGATATTGTAGAATGGAGACTTATTATCTCAAATAACGGTAGTGCTGCAGCAACAAACGTTGAATTTTATGATGTCTTGCCTTCTAATATGAATTTCGGAGGTATAAGTACAAGCCAATATCCAAACACAGGCACCACACCTTCAGGTTCCGGAACATCAGCAGATCCATGGAAGCACGGCACATTGTCAAATGTATCAGGTAGCAATGCTGCTACTTATTATATATGGGGAACTGTAAAGGAAGAGGGTTGTGTAGGTGTCACCACTAATATTGCTTATGTTAGGTATGGTTGCGATAATCCATACTGCAGATTTAATTTCATTCCGTCAAGTAGCCGTTCTTTAATGACTAGGCCTAACTTTTCCATATCCCAAAATATCGGTACCTTTACTACTTGCGATGGAACCATTACAATTAATGTTAGAAATAATATAGGATATCCAACTGCATACAATGTAATCTTAACATCTGATCTACCGCCAGGATTTATTTTTGATTCAATGATTACTGGTCCAGATCCAACTCCGAATCCCCCTGCAGATCTTTCAAAGCCCATATGGTCACTAGGCGATATGAATGCTAGCGGAACAAATACTGTCATTCAATTTAAAGTAAAAAACGATGGATTAAGCTGTGATACTGTAACCCCTGGAACAAACAATGTAAGAATTGATTATCAGAATAAATGCGGTAATGACCTAAATGCAAGTAATACTAGTCCAACTATAACTCCATTGAGGCCTATTATTTCTGTTTCTAAAACTCCAGCATTACAACCTGTTCCACCTGGGGGTATTGGAAGCTGGGCAATTACAGTAACTAATACAGGTAATACACCTGCGTACAACGTAATCGTTACTGACACACTAAGTGCTGACTGGGAAACACCAATAGTTGCAGGAAATGGAACTAATGGAGAAACTCCGATTGTTTCAGGTAACACTATAACTTGGCATATACCCGGTCCAATCGCACAATCAGGAGGTACATGGTCTGCAACTTTATCTGCTAAACTAAAAGGTGATGCAGGCACAGGTACAAATGGAGTCGAGGTAAAAGGTGAATGTTCCAATGGATGTATATACAGCAGTGCAACTGATGATGCAAGAATAATCAATATTCAAGGACTGTTTAAAGAATCTGAGAAGAAAAGAGCAACAATAGGTGAAGAAGTTGTATTTGATTTGGCAGTTGTATATTCGGGAGTCGGATCAAACTACACCAATACAACAATAGTTGATCATTTACCTGATGGAATTGAATACATTTCACATACATATACTGATACTTATGGTGGAACAATACAACAATTTAACCAAAATGGACAAGTTCTTACTTGGAAACTTGGAACTCCATTGGGGGCGCCTAACAGGAACTTTGTTGGGCCCAATAATGTACTTATCAAAATTACAGGAAGGATTAAGAATATTCTACCAGATAATGTTAGGGACGTTATACTTGTAAACAATGCTAATACTAGCTTTATCCAAGATGGAGCTCCGTACAACATAAGCGATTTAGATGATGTCAGAATTATTGAACCTACTTTAACTATTGAAAAGCATGGTGACAAAAATGAAGGGCTGCCTGGAGAAAATGTGCACTACACAATTACTGTGAGAAATACTGGGAACAGCTCTGCATATGATGCAGTAATCCAAGATAAGATTCCCTCAGGCCTAATATTGGTGGGAGGATCAATTACATCTTTCCCCACTGCATATAATACTATGGTAATTGGAGATATTATTCAGTGGGAATATCTCTCAATACCCCCAAATTACTCAGTTACTTTAGAATATGATGCCACAATCCCTCCGCAAGGGGGAAGCTTCACAAACACAGTTACAAACACAGAGTATTGGTCTCTACCTAGTGGCAATGAAGGGAGAAGACAATATGGTCCAAATTCCGACGATTGGAATGTAATAGCCCCGGGGACAGATTTACAAAAAGTCACCCTAAATACTGATATTAACGTTCCATCTCCCGGGGGGACAGTCTACTTTAGGCTTACTATCACAAATACCGGGGCTATGAAGTTAGATCCTGTGAAGTTAAATGACTATTTACCTGATGGACTTACATACATGCCGGGATCTAGTACTGTTGGCGGATTGCCATATGAACCAGATTCAATAACTGGATCCCCCAAGTTTTAACATGGAACAATATAGGCCCAATGGATCCAACAGATACGAAAATAGTTGAATTCCAAGCAACTGTTGATGCAGGAAGGATTGGAACTTTCATCAATAGAGCTGAGGTAATTGGAACATCAAAAATAGGTGACGTTACTGATTCGGACACTTCTACTGTTGGTGTAAAAGGCCCAGCTATAAATATAACAAAATCTGTTGATCCTCCCTGGGGTAAAAATGGATTTAACAATGAATTCACATTAATAATAAAAAATACTGGAGAAGTAATACTAGAATCGGTAACTGTTACAGATACACTACCTAAAGGGCTGACATATGCTAACTTGGCGTCCATAATTCCAGACTCAGTCATAGTAAATACAGATGGTACGACAACAATCGAATGGAACGATATTGGGCCTTTAGCTATTGGGGAAAGTAAAACAATTAAGTTTTCAGCTAAGTTTAACGGCCAAGAGATTAATAGCATCAACTATGCCACAACTGAAGGGCAGCCTCCAAATGGAGATCCCGTATCAAATGACGACCAGGTTGAAATACAAAAACACCCTGGAATAAATCCAAAAGAAACTCTAAGAATAATCACCAAGAGTTACATGAAGAGGTGTGACTTATGTTACACTCAAGAGCTAATCAGAGAAGCTAAGTTATTGATTTCAAAACAAATTACTCATGTCGAGGAAGACAATGCATGTTGTATGCCTGAAGACATAATTGAGGAGCTTAAAATAGAAACAGTAAGGAAAGGATTAGACAGAGATCCAAGGTATATCAAAGCACTTACACTGTTAGAAAAATCAGAAAGACTATGTAAAGAAGCTAATGAAGCATTCTCAAAAGGCAATTACGGCCTTGCACAAAGATTAACTAAAGAAAAATGTGAAGCAATTGCTGAAGCAATAAAACTAATGATAGAAGTTCTATCTTTTAAATAAAAAATAATTTTTTTATTTTACTTAAGGTAAAAATACTTCATTCTCTATTTTTTGAGGTAAGTATTCTTTAGCGACAAATTCTAGAGATTTATTTGCAAGGGCTTGTTGTTCTATCCTGACCCCTAATTTTAGACATTTTTTCATCTGCTCTTGCCAGTCCTTGTGTTTAAACCATTCATAGTCCATTATCTCGTTTATCCTCTTTTTGTCTACATCTTTTAATTTCTCTGTGACCTTTTGAAGTTCATACTCATCTATATCATCCATAGTCATGCCGATAAATTTAGAATCAGGAACTCCAAGTCTCTTGGAAAGGTAGGCTAAATTCATTGAGCCTTGCTTTAATGTAGAGTAGATATACCAACCGTAGGGATCACCATCTGTAAACACATAAACAGGTAATTTGTTTTCTGTGTGCAACCTGTTAACTAATCTTCTTATGCCTCTTGGAGCCTGTCCTTGGCAAGCAACTAAGAGAGCATTGTTTTTTTGAGTAAATTTTTCTTCAATGAGACGATCACACATTGCAGCAGTTTCAATTACCAGTATGTATTCTGCATTAACATTTAGAAATTCTATGTCTTCGACAGTGCCTGGTACAGCCCAGCCACCTCTGCCGAGTTTTGCAGCATTAAACTCATCTTCCCCATCTTTTAAGACTATATCCCCATATATGTAGCCCCTTCTATCTGCTGTGAGATTTAATTCTTCTCTAAGTATGTCGAGTGTCGTTTCAATATCTTCGATGATTGGATTAGACTCCGCTTGATCGTCAAAAGTATTTTCTTTTGAACCTTCAACGGTATGCTTTAGAGCATAATACAGTTCTCTTATACCTGCATGTCTATTTTCTTCAACTAGTTTTCTACAATAAGATGCAACAAGAACTGTTTGCATAAACTTTTTAGTGTGAGCAACATTCAAAAAATGTCTCTTGGAAAATTTATCTCCAAGTTGAATTACCTTCTCCTCATCATCAAAGTATACATTAGATTTACCTCTTTGAGGTATTTTTATAGAAGGGCTTTCCCCATTCATTATTTGCTCGTAAATCTCTTCACCGAATTTACCAAGAATTGATGGAATGTTTTGGGATTTAGTCTCCATTTTCACTCACCTCTTCTTCACTATTTTCCTCTAAAGCCGCTGTTACCTCTTCTTCACCATCATTTGATTCTTCAAAATCGTATTTTTTTTCAACGATATCTGTAAGCGCATTTATAATTTTAGACTTATCCTCAGATTTAATTAGATTTCCAATGGCATTGGATGTTTCTACTACATACCTTAACAGTGTCTTTTTCTTAGTAAGTTTCTCATGCGCACGTCTTTTTCCAGAAAGATATCTTGATAGAGACCTACCGGCTTCCATCAATGCAAATCTAATCTCATTGTAGATCTCTTCTTCATTAGCTATGGCTTGTTTCCCTGCAGAGGTATATGGGATGTGAGTTGAAACAAGATTAACGAATATTGTAAGTGGCGCATTATCATCTTTCACTCCATATCTTTTCCAATCTACAGATTTAGCAGCTTCTGTAATACAACAACCCCCTTGATCAAATATCAATGGAGTCCTGTTTGCATATCTTATAATGTCAAGCCCATTATTGCCTGCCCCACCACCATATGCTATTCCAGCTTCAACAATAAATGCTATACCGCCATGGTAGGTCTGTGGGCTTCTAGTAACGGTGTGCACAAATTCAGGTGCAAGTATACCTTCAAGCCCAAGTTTTACGGATTCAGCACCTATTGGGATAAGCCCTTCAGTTGGAGGTGCCATAAATGAAATCTGTTTAATGGCGCTAACTAAATTTTCAGCATATTCCCAGTCTACTTTCTTTGGATTGATGTCTAGATCAAGTTTTGAAATCTGTTCAATCTCTTCAACTTTTTTGGCAGAAACTCTGGTAAATTCTGAAACTAGAAAGGTTCTTACTCTCGTTGCACTTGAATTTTTTATCATAGTAAGTATATCATCGGCAGATGTTCCATGTGGATGAGGCTTCATTTCTTTTGGGTGTTTTGGTATATTCCTCACATTTCTATCAAATAAAATTTTTGTTCCATCGGGTTCCACGAAAAGAATTCTTGTGTGAGGATTTGCAATTGCAGTCATTTTAAGATAACTATAAGGGCTATATTTTGATCTATTATATTGAAGGTTTTTAGCTTCAAGATTTATTCTAGTGCCTCTCCATTTATCAGGATTTTTTAAAGTTTCACGAGATAAAATCTCCCCAGTATTTTTTTCAACATCAATTTTAATATTAACTTTATTGATTACCTTGTCTCCTGTTGAAGTTACAATTTCAGTTGGTTTCCCTGTTGTAACTTGGGAGTACATGACTGCCCCAGAAACACCTATACCTTGCTGCCCTCTTGATTGAATATTTCTATGA
Organism: Candidatus Methanofastidiosia archaeon; assembly: GCA_012799835.1. GTDB lineage: Archaea > Methanobacteriota_B > Thermococci > Methanofastidiosales > Methanofastidiosaceae > Methanofastidiosum. The sequence goes on along the minus strand of JAAZKM010000052.1, from coordinate 39,722 downwards.
GCCTTACTCCCTGCTAGCATCTTTCCAAAAACATGTGGTATGTAATCTAATGGTATGCCTGAAGCATTATCTTCCATTATTACTCTATAATGTTCAGGCCCTACCTCACTAATGTATACTGAAATATCTGGAAAAAATCTTGCTTCTTCACAAGCGTCAAGCGAATTTGTAACCCCCTCGTGGACAAGAGTAGTTAATGAACGTAACTTACCAGTATAACCTAGCATTGCTGCATTCTTTTTAAAGAATTCAGAAACACTTTGAGTTTTAAATGATTTGAATATTTCATCAGCATGTTTGACTTTCGTCTCTGACATCCAATTTCACCTATTGATAACTAGTATTTAATTCTTTATAAGTCTTGCTATGGCAAATTTTGGATTAATTTAAAATTTTATATAATTTATTTGAAACTTCTTCAAAATTAGAATTAACAAGTATCGTTTTCTTTTTATTATGCTCGCCTTTTACAATAGTGGCCGAACCAAAAATCTCAGAAAAATAGGTTTGAATTTCCTTATTTGCCTGGCCTTTTATTGCCGGAGAGGTAATTTTTAACTTAATTCTCTTGCTCCATTTATTATACTCGATCTTGAAGTCGCTTGAGTTTGCAACTACCTCTATTTCAATAAAAGTTCCGTCTTTAGCTCGCTTTAATGCATCTAACATAGTATCACTAATTAGTTTTATAAACTCAATAAATTGAACTCTTAAAAACGTTACTTAGAGGTTTTTATGGTAAAGATGACTTTTTTGGGTAGTGGTGGAGGAAGGTTCATGACCATTACTCAAAAACGTGGAACAGGGGGATTCTACATAGAAGATAAAATAAAAATTCATGTAGATCCGGGGCCGGGTGCTCATCTAAGATCTATTCAAAATGGGCTTGATCCTAGAAAGACTGATGCCCTTCTTATTTCCCACTGTCATACCGATCATTTCAATGATGTGCCAATAATGGTTGAAAGTATGACTGGAGGGATGTTAAAGAAAGATGGATACGTTATTGGAAGCATGAGTGTCATCGAAGGAAGAGGTGAGTTTGCTTCGATAATATTCCCTTACTATAGAAAAAATTTAAAATTAGTATCGTCTCTTTCCGCCGGAGATAGTCTTGACATTAAGGGGCAGAAGATTCAGGCTTTAAAGACAAAACATTCTGATCCATTTGCGATTGGATTCAAAATCTACACGGATTCTGGTGCTATTTCCTATACCTCCGACACTGAATATTTCAAGGGTATAGAAGAACAGTATTTAGGATCTAGAATAATGATACTAAACGTCACAAGACCAAATGGTGACAAAATACCATTTCATCTTTCAACAGAAGATGCGAAGAATATTGTGAAAAGGGTAAATCCTGAAGTTGCAGTCATAACCCATATTGGCTACAAGATGCATATTAAAGGCGCTGACGAAGAAAGACGCTACATACAAGAAAGTACGGGCATTAAAACACTTATTGCTGATGAGGGATTAAAGATTTATATGAATGGACAACTTAGCTACCAAGAGAAGGTGAAATAATGTTGGATAAAGATTACGACGGTAAAAAGATTGAAAAGAAGTGGCAAAGTTATTGGCTTGAACAGGAGATATTCAAATTCAATCCAGATAAAGAAGGTGAAGTATACATCCTCGATACACCTCCGCCATTCACATCAGGTTCACTTCATATGGGGCATGTGATGGATTTCACATGGATCGATTTTATCCAGAGGTACAAAAGAATGCGAGGATTTAATGTTTATTGTCCTCAGGGTTTTGACTGTCATGGTCTTCCAACAGAATTGAAAGTTGAACATGAATTCAAAATATCTAAATATGACAAAGAGGCTTTTATCAAAAAATGTAAAGAATGGACTGCATACTGTGTTGACAAGATGAGAAAGCAGATGACTGACATCGGTTATTTTCCAGATTGGTCAAGGATGTACCTTACAATGCAGCCAGAGTACATTAAACTTATTCAAAAAACATTAATTGATTTTTATAATAAGGGTTATTTGTTCAGAGAAAAACATCCAATTCTCTGGTGTCCAAAGTGTATGACGGCTCTAGCTAAGGCCGAAGTAGGATATGAAGAAAAGGAAGGAAAACTTTACTACCTTAAACTCCCAGTGGAAGGCGAAAGCGAACATGTCGAAATAGCTACAACTAGGCCTGAGCTAATGCCTTCTTGTGTTGGGGTGTTCTTTAATCCAAAAGACCCCAGATATCTAAAATTTAGGGGTAAAAATGTTACGCTCCCCATATTTGATAGAAGTGTGCCAATATTATCTGATGAAGAAGTTGACATGTCTTTCGGAACGGGCATAGTATATTGCTGTACCTATGGAGATGAACAGGACATACTATGGCAAAAAAAGTATGATCTTAAGGTTATTACCTCCATAACGGAAGACGGGAAACTTAATGCAGGCAAAGATTATGTGAATCTTCCGATAAAGGAAGCAAGGAAAAGGATAGTTTCCGAGCTTAATTCCCTAGGCCTCCTCATAAAAGAAGAAAAAATTAAGCATAGGGTGCTGCTTCATGTAGAAAGAGGTTCTTGTAAATCCCCAATTGAGCTTTTACCCATGGAACAGTATTTTATTAATGTTAAAGATTATAAGGATCATCTCATAGAAATTGGAAAAAATATATCTTGGAATCCAGAATATATGTATAACAGATTCTATGACTGGACAGATTCAATGGATTGGGATTGGATTATATCAAGACAGAGGGTCTTTGGAACGCCAATCCCTTTCTGGAAATGTAAGAAATGTGGGGAACTAATGCCAGCTAAAGAAGATATGTTGCCTGTTGACCCGAGATTCGACATGCCAAAAGAAAAATGTAAATGTGGCTCAACTCAATTTATAGGGGAATCTGATGTTTGTGATTGTTGGGTAGATTCTTCAGCTACCCCTTTAGCTATTTCAAAATATAATGTTGATGAGAGTTTTTTTAATAAGACTTACCCTTCAACTATAAGGCCACAAGGCTATGAAATAATCAGAACATGGCTTTTCTACACGTTGTTCAGATGCAATCTTATCACTGGAATAAATCCTTGGAAAGAAACTATAATTCATGGAATGGTTGCAGGTCCTGACGGAAGAAAGATGAGCAAGTCCCTTGGAAATGTTATTGAACCTGATGAGCCTCTTAGTAAATATTGTGCAGATGCATTAAGGCAGTGGGCACTTCTTGCTTCGAAGGGAGAAGATTTCCCATTTACTTGGAAAGAAATAGAACATGGAAATAGATTTTTAACTAAACTGTGGAATGTTTCAAGATTTATTGAAATGAACATAGCAGACGCAAATACCAGTAATGTTTCCTTTGATTCATTAAAAACATCTGACAAATGGATTCTATCTAAGCTAGCTGATCTAACTAAGCTTGCAAGAAAGGAACTTGATGATTATAGCTTTGCCGTAGTTCTTAAAGAAATAAGGACCTTTATTTGGCATGAAGTCGCAGATAATTACATTGAGATGGTTAAGTATAGATTATATAACAATATTAAAAAAGATGAAGCAGCATTTACTCTGAAAACTCTGCTCAGGAATTTAATAGGATTAATTTCTCCGTATGCCCCCCATATTAGTGAAGAAATTTACAATGAAATCTTCAATGAAGAAAAAATAAACAGCATTCATCTGACAGAATACCCCTCATTCAGTTTCTACGACAAAGAGGCATTTAATAATGGAGAAATATTGAAAGATATAACAGTTGCAATAAGGAGATATAAATCAGAGCTTAAAATGCCACTTAATGCACCCATAAGCAGCGCTATAGTATATACCGAAAATAATATAGAAGATATCAAAGAAGACATATCTTATTCTATGAACATCGCTAACTTATCTCTAAAAGAAGGTAAGCCTAATATTGAGGAAAAGATACTTGATGTGATCCCACGATATGATGTAATAGGGCCAAAGTTCGGAAAGGATGTCCAAAAAGTAAAGATATTGTTAAAGGATAATCTCTCAAAGCTTGAAGAAATGGGACAAATTACAGTTGAAGGATTTGATCTCAGCAAAGACTATATTGAAAGAATTGAACGTGAATTCTTCAAAAAAGGAAAGAAGGTAAATGTCATAAAAGACAAAAACTTTATTGTTGAAATTCTATAAAAACACTTTTAAATTTTTATAAAACTTATATTTAATGGTTTACCTTAAAGTTGCTTATAATGGCAAAGAGTTTCATGGATCCCAGTACCAACCCGATGTTAGGACTGTTGAAGGGGATATACTAAAAGCTCTTGAAAATGAAGGCATTGAAGTAGTAAGTTATAGATTTATTTCTAGAACTGACAAAGGTGTATCTGCGCTTTCAAATATACTAAAACTCGAAGTCCAGGAAAGCATTAACATAAAAAAATTGAGCCATTTGCTAAAAGACATTTGGATATATGGAAAAACAAATAACGATCTTAAATTCCCTCTAACTAAAACTTATAGATATTATCTATTTGATAAAAACTATGATGAGGGACTTATCTCCAAAGGGCTTTCTTTTTTTAACGGAAATCATGACTTCTTTTCGTTTTCTAAATATAATGGAACTAACGAAACAAAAAGAACTATTGAAACGCGTTACAGAAAAGAAGAGTCAGTCTACGTATTAGAGTTTATCGGAAATGGATTTCTATGGCAGATGATTAGACGTATTGTGGGATCTGTCGTAGATTATGCCAAAGGGAATATAAGTGAAAAAGATATTGTATCTGCATTAAATGGAGAATCTAAAATAAATTCAAATCCTTTTCCTCCAGATTACCTTATTCTTTATAATATTGAAACAAACAGTGAGATGATATATGATGATTATGTCATAAGGGCCTTAAAACGAAGATTCAACGAACTTTTTACTGATTTCACCGCTAGACGTATTTTAGAAAAAGAAAGTATGGAATATATGAATCAAACAGAAAAACTTATTAATCGGGATTAATTTTTGAATCTAACAGCCGGGTGGGGTAGTGGTCAATCCTTCGAGGCTCTGGACCTTGAAACGGTGGTTCGAATCCGCCCCCGGCTACTTTTTTGTGATGAGGAAATTGTTAAGATTTAAAATTTAAGTTGAATGCAGTTAAAAATAACATAAAACAACATTCAAATAGCAATATAGTTCTAATATGGAAATAAAATTAATTATGACATTATCGAACTATTTATATAGAAATTTTTCTTTAGAATGAAATTAAATTCTCTGAGTTAACTTAGTTTTAAGGTATGGCTTTAATATTTACGATATTAACCCCAGTCTTCACCGTCAATGTATATCCAAAGCTCCCCTGTGAGTGCTGATCTTTCGTCACATTTTTGGCGATATTTTTTAAAAAATGTTTTTGTCGAAGCTGCAATTGAGCATATACCTATTTCTTTTTCATCATCTTTTTGTATAAGATTGTCGCAATTAATACAAATATGTGGTCCTTTTTTATCTATAAGACTCATCTTATCTGTAGTCTATTTTTAGGGATGGATTTAAATATCTTGCTACTCAAATGACTTTTTATTTTAAAATAACAAAGGAAATTAATTTAAGGTAAGAGAATTATTGTTCTTTATGGAAGATCTGAAGGAGCTTTTTTTCAATAGAAAAACTGTTGAAATTTTACTTAGCATGCTTGAAGATGAAAAACCTAGATATCCAAAAGTTATAGCTGAAGAAGTTGACTCTATGTATCCACATGTTTTTAATATATTAAAGGAGCTTGAGAGCTTTGGACTTGTGGAATCCTATAAAGAAGGCAGGATAAGGTTCATACGTTTAACAAAAGAGGGTAAAGGTATATCTGAAAAATTTCAGGAAATTTATTCTGATTTGGATACATTCCAACAAAATTTTTATGACGAAAGAAAAAGAGAGGACGCTATTGCACTAAATAGATTTAAAGATAATCTCCAGTCTATTGAATACAGACTTCTTTCAGAAAAACTTGATAAAAAAGACAGCTTTAAAGAAGTATTAAAATTATCAAAACTTAGGACAGAACTTGAAAGGACTAACTTCAGAAGTGATAACGATAAAGAGGAAAAGAATAATCTATTAAAAAAGATATACTATATTGAAGAAAAAGCAAAACTGCTCTTAATTAAATTTTAAGCTCCTGCTTTTTCAACATAAATTGATAGAACATCCACCCAAGCAGTTTCAAATCCCCTTTCTTCTTCAGTCCTAAAGATGTCTGATGTTTTTTTAGTAGATTCAAGTAGTAATTTTTTTAGATCTCTTTTGTCAATTTCTTTTGAAACAATTTTATAAATAATAGAATCCCTATCATTTTTCTCTATTGATGTCACAATGCCATTTATTGCTTTTGAGTAGCCTTTATTAAATTCAGCGTCACCCAGATGTTCAGCGATCTGAAGATAATTTTCCTTTGCTTTTTTCACGTCTCCATTATCTAAATAAGAGACTAACAGTTTTAATCTAAGTTTTACTTTTTCCAATTAAATCACCTTAAAGTTGCAATTATTAAAATATGATCTTTTTCAAATGGCGAAAGATTAATGGTATCAACAATATTAAATCTTTTTTCTAGTTGCTTTATTTCTTCTTTAAATATTTCTTCTGGATCCTTACTTGAATCGATACTTCTCGCTTTTACACAATAAAAAGCCATTCCTCCTTTTTTTAGATAAACTGAATTTTTAATCAATATTTCATGTTGATGTTTTTGGGCAACATCTTGGTAAATGAAATCAACTAGTTCCACTAAACCTGAATAAAGGTGAGGGCTTGAAGCATCTTCTAAAATTGGGTATATGTTATCTCTAACTTCGCTTATATTAAGAAATTGCCTCATATTTCTTTCAGACAGTTCAATAGAGAATATTTTCCCATTTTCAATAATATCTGAAATATGAGAAACTGTTGTTCCAGTTGCTGCACCAAGATAGAGCATTTTTGAATCTTTTTTAAAAGGTAAATTTCTATATCCTTTCATTATAGCAGCAGCGAGTTTTGACCTTCTTGGATTCCATTCTCTTAGTTCCTTTCCCTTGAAGTCAATTAATTTTTCGCCGTATACTCTCTCTCCTCTAATGAGATTTTTTGTATAAAGATTGTCCCCCTCAATGAAAACATTTGTAAAAATTTCTTCCATTGTAAACAATAATCTATGCCCACTATAAAAGTATTTCTAAATAAAACACCTTATTATCCGCCTCATTTGTTGTTCTTTAGAAATTTAAATTTGCTAAGTGAAATAATTCCCAGTATCGGTCCCAGAAATAAAATTGAAAATGCGTACCTCCAACTAATTAAATCAACTACTAGTGGAATGAGTTTAATAGAAATGATGGAAATCAAAAATCCTATGGCAAGCTGTATTGTTACTGCAGTGCCCATATATTTTTTATCACCCACTTCGGTAGCCATACCTGAATATTGAGGGCTATCAGCAACTGCAGACATCCCCCATACTAAAGCAATGATAATCATTGCAGTATTATTAGTTCCATAAGTAAAACCTATTAATAAAGAACATATCCCACTTATGGAAAGCATTAAGATATTAAATTGAGCTTTACCAATTTTATCTGCAAAAATACCCCCAAATAAAGTTGTCAAAGCGCCAAATAAGAATATCAAAAAAGTGATAAAGGAAAAAAATAATGTTGAAGTTTCATTTACGCCTGACTTGATATATGATTCTCTCAAAAATATTGGAATCCATGCCCACATTGCATACAGTTCCCACATATGTCCAAAATATCCATAGTTAACTAATTTTAATTCTTTATTTTTTAATATATCTTTTAGGTTTTCTAGTTTAAATTTTATTGTCCCTGCTGTATAGGGCCCTTCTTTCACAAACACAAAAACTAATACTGCGCTAATTAAAGAAGCAATACCGGAAAAGCTAATTAAAACTCTCCATTCAGGAATACCGGTTAAATTAAAAAGATATGGCATTCCAGAACCTAATGCAAGTGATGCACCCATACATCCAACTGCAAATCCACGTTTCTTTTGAAACCATGAAGATGCTAGCTTCATCCCAGTAGGATATACTCCTGCCAAAAAAAATCCAGTGAAAAATCTAAGTAGGAGTAATGTGGAAAAAGATTCAGTGAAAAATGCTATAATAAAGCTTATAGTGCCTCCGAATGCTGCTGATGCTGCAAATACATTATTAGTTTTAAATACATCCGGTAAATTCAGAATGGCATATGTAAGAGCGCCCACTATAAATCCTATGGTGACTATAATACTTAGTAAACTTTTTTCAGAGTTTGTTAGACTAAAGTAATCCGTTAATTGGGGTATAACAGCATTTGCACTAAACCATAGTGAAAAAGAAAGGATAGCTGAAACTGACAGTATAATCAAGATCCTCCAGCGTAACTCTAGAGAAAACATATACTAAATAAATGATGGCTTAATATAAATATTTCTAATCTTAGTTATTGGACATAAAGATAATTAGATCATTAATTCTAAAGTTAGGGAAAAAATAGAGTTTGGGAAACAATAAGTTTAAGTGATATTGTACTGAATGCCTCTTTCTCAGAATAAGCAACTGTCGTTATATAAGTGCTTGAAGTGGCATTTGATACGGCCTTAAAACAAATACTGTAATTTTCCTTATTTAATCTTAAAGAAGTGAGACGTTTTAATACGTTCATGAAGTAGTTATTGAAGTAAAATAAGACAATAACTATAGAAATAATGATTCCAAAAATTCAAATTAAAACTGTAAAATTATTCATGTTTCAAAATCAAGTTGAAAATATCAAAAAGAGTCCCGGCGGCCGGATTTGAACCAGCGGTCCGTGGATCTACAGTCCACTGCCCTAACCAGACTAGGCCACGCCGGGCTACATGAAAATAAATGAATTTATTTTAAAGCTTTTCGGTATTCATGTATAATATGTATCATAAAATTTTTTGATTTCTTTAGTAGAAGGCAGTATAATTTCATCCCAAACACTGATAACATCTTCCAGATTTTTGTAATTCATCTGTGATGCAAATATCTTAAAGAGAAATTCTTTTCTTTCTTTAATGTCTATCTTAACAAATTCTAAATACTCATGAGGAGAGTAATAGTTAAGCGGATTGAATCTTTCTCCAAAGCTTTTCATTCCATGGACTTCACTTAGCTCTTTAGGAAGTGGAATCAGGTAATCATAGACAGGATCTTTTATCCAGTTTTTAATATGCCCGTGTGTAGAAAGTTTAAGCAGTGTCTTTGAATCAGAAACAGTTATCTTTTCCCCACCTATTGAGTTGCCATTTAGATCAAATTCCCCAACAAATCCAGTGTTAATTACAAAAAAATTAAGTTTCCCGCCTTGTCCTAGGCCCATATCAGCAAAAACTTTCTTTTTTAATATTGCCTGTTCGGCTTGTTCTCTTGCCATAAAGTCAGTAGCAGAATAAGATCTCACTCTCGTACCAGGAATTTTACCTGACACAGCTGAAGTGATTATACTTTCACATGCACTATCAAACGCAACAGCCATCAATGGATTAGTAACTTTAATTATAGGATTAAAAATATCATATCTTTTAAAACTCAAAATGAAGTTTCTTAAATATTTATCCTTCTTGCCCCAATGTGGATTTAAATCACTGAAAAGGAAGATGAATCTACCGTTTGTAGTTCCACTTTTTTCATAGCTTTTACATTGTAAAGATCCTACGTTTCCACTAGATATAGGTATTTCTACAAGATATCCGCTAAGCTCTTTCTTAACATAATCCACTCCTTCACAGTCGATATTCATTGCTAAAACAACATGGTTTCCTTCCCTTGATTTCATTAAACCCGGATATTCTGGACTTTTTTCAGATAATCCTTCGGATTTTGCAAAACTTGCAGCTTCAAGTCCAACTAGTTTTACATCAACAACTTTACCATTTTTTTCAATTACTTTCCCTAAGATTGCATCATCTTGTTCTAAATTTGGCCCGACTGTTAATGTGGTCTTTCCCGTGCCACTAAGACCTATTATTACAGAGTTTTCAGCAAGACCTGCGTGGAAGGATATCATATTTTCAGATTCCCCTTTGTTCCAAACCATGGTTAAATTAGGTTTTTTGAAAGCTCCGCCAAAATAATCAATTCCAAGATTTATAACACACCTGATATCGTTTTCTATTTCAGTAAAATCATAAAGGGATAATGGCTCGTTCTCATTATATTCTGCCCATACATTTTTTATTTGATTAGTATATTTTTCAGGGAGTTTTTCTGGTATTATGAAATTGTAACAGCTTGGTTTTATTCCATCTTTTGGAGGAAATACCATCATCTTTCCCATCCAGGAGATATATGCACTATGGGGATCTTTTACACTTACAACTGATCTTATCCCAACTTCATATCCATTTTCTCCTTGAATTCCATCGGCCACAATTACTTGAGGTACCTCTCTCAAATAGTCCATTATTATTTTATAAATTTCTTTTCCAATTTCAATATCAAATCCTTTTTGGCCCACCCCAAGTTTGTAATCTTTAGGAACCATATAATGAACTTGGTCTGGCATCCTACCTTTTTGAGTTGATGCAAAAAGATATTGGCCATCTTTAGTAATGACATAATATGGCTTCAAATAGTCAATATAGAACTCTTCAGAAGGATTGAAAAATACTCGATCTTCTGGGATAGTAAAATGTTTAAAAACACAAAAATTATTCATAAAAGCACCTTATATGCAGCTTGCAATATTCTCTTCAAATATGTGTAAAAACTCTGTTAGTTTTTCAATTGGCACAAAAGCCCCGCATGCAGGCGGGTGGCCTCCACCTTTTCCCCCTACTGATTCTGCACTTTTCTTTATTTCTTTCCCTAAATTTAAGCCTTTAAGCACCAACAATCTTGAACAGCGTGCAGAGATTTTATAAACATTTGGGTCATTTGGCAATGTCGTGAAAGCGACAATAGGTAAAAAAGGATCTGTATCCCTATTTCCAAGAACTAAACTTGCTACAGTCCCTACAATTGTATCGTTTATCCCACTTCCATCAAAATACTGAAACTTTTCTTTCACTACTACTCCCCTACTCTCAACTAGACTCATGCTTCTGGCTATATTCTGTCTGTGTTTTCTAAGTAGCCCTAGCAAAATATCATAATATATGCCCCTGTTTCCCTTGCATACGTAAAAACCAACTTCCGGCCTACCGTTCTTTCCACAGGCATTAAGGCATGTTGCAAATTCTGAAGCATCTCTTAATGGACTTCTCTCTTCCTCGTTTATGAGCGAGTAAGATTCCCCCATAATCATCTGAGGTATAAAAGAAACATATTCTTGTGGTACAGCCATTATTGTTTTTCTTATGATTTCTGTTGCTAGTCGTCTCTTCTCATCCCACGTCAGATCAGATACTGTTCTCCAATTTCCCTCATAGCACGGGATACCCAAGCTATTAAGCAGGGCCATGGCATTGGAATCACTTCCAGTGACCCCTGGGATTGGTGGATCAGAGAAAAATTGTAATGACTTATAAATCGGTCTTGTTGAACGCCCATATAAAAGTAAATCTTCTTGGGCTTTAACTAAACCAGATTCAATGCTATCAAGAAGAATGTCCCTATTTATTCCTTTTAATCCTCCCCACGAACTTTGCATATCCCCCACTGCCCCAACTAGAGCAATTGAAGATAGATCCTTATTTTTACAATCAAGTTCCAACGATAAAAGATATGCTAATCCAGAGCCACTTACTTCTTCAGAACCACTATATCCATATTTATTTGGATTTACTTCTAAAAAGTTTGATTCGGGGTATTCTCCTTGGTGGTGATCTAAGATAATTATCTCTCTGTCTTCATATTTTGACATAAGATAATCAATTTGTCCACTCCCCATGTCAAGAAATATCGTAAGTTCACCTAAATCAGAAGAAGGGATGCCATCAAGAGAAGTAAAATGAACATCGTGATTGATATTTAGTCTGTCCAAGGCAAGAGATAAAATAGACGCAGAAGAAATGCCGTCTGCATCTATATGAGAAATAATTTTTATTTTAGAGCCTTTAGAATGTAATATTTTGTCCTTTGCAGCATTTAATAGGTCGGCAAAATTAGAATCCATACCCGTATTTAAAGCATACCATATATATAGTTTATTGTTATGGGTTTCCACTTTCGCCTACCAATATCCTTATTTTAATGTTTTAACATAATTAAATATTGCTTCAGAAAGAGATATATTTTTTATAACTTCATCAATCTCTTCAATTTTAGCTTTCTTAATCTTTTCAATTGTTCCAAACTTTTCGAACAATTTGGCTTTTCTTTTAGGACCGAGTCCGCGTATACTGTCTAAAGGAGAATTCATACTTGATTTTCTTTTCATGTTTCTCATGCTTTTAATGGCAAATCTGTGTGCTTCATCTCTCACCCTAATTAGTAAATTTTTAGAATGTGAATTCATTTCTGGATTTATACCATCTTTAAAATATAAGTCTTCTTCTTGTTTTGCAAGAGCAACGGTTGGTATAGTTAGGCCAATCGATTCCAGTACAGATAATGCTGCATTAAGATGTCCCTTACCTCCATCAATTAATATCAAGTCAGGGAGTATTTCTCTATGTTTAAATCTTCTAGACAACATTTCTTTAAGGGACGCTACGTCATCCTGTCCCAAAACTGTCGTAATTTTATAAATTCTATAATTTTCCTTTGAAGGCTTTCCATCGATGAAAGTAACTTGGGATCCTACTTTAATTTCAGGGCCTATGTTGGAAATATCATAACCTTCAATTCTCCTAGGAAGAGCTTCGAGCCCAAGAGAAATCATAAGATCCTCTAAGGGTAATTTTTCTTTTGATGTTAAAAAAAGTTCAGCATTTTTTGTGGAAAGGAGGACCTCTTCTTTTTCACGTTGAGTCAATGCCGGAGTAATTGTTAAATCATTGCCCTCCTTTGATAAAAATCTTTGAATTTCTTCCCTATCTGAAATATCAAAAGGCAAGATAATTTTGTTAGGTAAAAAACCATTTTTATAATATTGTTTCAGAAAAGAAGATAAAATTTCTTCTTTTTCAAATAAAGCTTCATCAATAATATAATTTTTTGTTCCGGTTAAGACACCTCTTCTTACTATGGCAATGCAAATACATATTGATTCCTTTTCAAAGTAACCTATGACATCTTTATTTATTGGTGTATCTAGGAAGATTTTTTGTTGTTCCATAGATTTTCTTATTGCATCTATTTTGTCCCTTATTATTAACGCTTTTTCATATTGTAAATCTTTAGAATAAACATCCATTTCTATAGTTAATCTTGAGATTAGCTCTTCCCCCTTATTTTCAAAGAACATCAATAGTTCATCTACCCTTTTATTGTATTCTTCTTTTGAGTTTGGATCTGAACATGGGGCAGTACACCTATTAATGTGAAAGTTAAGACAGGGAATTTTATTCATTTTTTTGCAGCTTCTTAGTTTGAATATATTTCTAGCAAGTGCTAGCATTTTTCTTGCTGCACCAACATCCGAATAAGGGCCAAAATAATGTGCCCCATCTTCTTCAATCTTTCTTGAGATAATAATTCTTGGAAAACTTTCATTAGTTATTTTAATATAAGGGTATCCTTTATCATCTCTAAAGTGAATGTTATAGCGTGGTTTTAATTTTTTTATGAAATTATATTCAAGTAAAAGTGCCTCTGTTTCGGTATCAGTAGCAATATACTCTATATCTTCAACACGACTCATGAGAAACGATACCCTATCGGGAATGTTTTTTTGAAAATAGGATGCCAATCTTTTTTTTAGAGATTTGGCCTTGCCTACATAAATGACGTTACCTTTTGAGTCTTTCATAAGATATACGCCAGGCTCTTCAGGGAACTTTATTTTAAGGTATAACTCATCACTCATGTTAGTATTAGATTTGTTAATTACAGTTTATAAGTTTTTAAAAAAAATATTATAAATATCCTAATGCCTTTTTTAAGCAAGATTATTTGTTATCGCCTCATGTAATTTATTCGTGTGTCATTGTTTCTTTAATGAAAAAAGACATGATGTACACTATAATTATACATGCAAAGACAAATTTGAATGCCAAGCTATAAGCTTCAACTGGATAAACGCCTTCAAATCCCCCTACAATATCTAAAATATATCCTAAAAATGTCTGAAAGATAGCTGCGCCAACAAATGGAAAAACATTCACTATGCTCTGGGCTGTACCAGTTATTTCAAGAGGAAATTGCTCTTTTATTATGGCAAATACTACAACATTTCCGCATCCAAAAAAGCCCATCCAAAATGAAAGAATGTACAAAAGAGTAATATTTATGCTTGCTGTAAAAAAGGAAATCAAAATCCAGGGTAATGAAAATAAAGAGAGCCATAGTATAAGAACTTTTTTTCTACATTTCATTATTTTATCCGAAAAGTATCCGATTGATGGTGATCCTAAAAGCATTCCAATACTAACAAACATTAGTATGAATCCGGATGTCGCTTTTGATAGATTATAAACATCTCTAAAGTAAGGATATGCCCATAAACCTTGATATGCTAACAAAGCCCCATAAGCGACAAACAACCAAATAGAGAGTATCCATACATCTTTATTTTTAAAGATTAGTTTTATATGTTCTCGGGAGAGGTATTGTTTCTTTGAAATTGATTTCGGCCCTTCTACTTCTTTATTTTTATTGAGGTAGGCCTCTGGAGAATCTCTTATGAAAATCCAAGATATAACAGCTAGAAATATCGAAATTATCCCAATGATATAAAATGCATATCTCCACCCAAAATCATTTACAATTAAAGCTAAAGGATAAGATGCAGAAACAGCGCCTAAGTTACCAACTGCAAGCAATATCCCAACAATTGTAGCATATTCTCTTTTAGAATACCAGACAGAAAACAATTTTAATGCGGGGATCCATACCCCTGAAACGCCAATGCCAATGACGAGTCGTGCAAAGAGTGCCATATTGAAATTCAATGCCATTCCAAATAAAAAAGACCCTATAGCTGAAAATATGGTTAAAAATGCAATTGTTTTTCTTGGACCGATTGTGTCCGAAAATATTCCTACCGGTATTTGAAATAGAGAATACGAATAAAAATACATTGAAGATAAGAGGCCAAGAGATAAGGCGGAAACTCCAAATTCATGTAACAAGTCTTTCGAAATTACTGCAGAAGATACCCTATGGAAATAAACAAAAAAGTATACAAGGAGAAGAGTAAATAAAAGAACCCACCTGTATTTTTTCTCTGATAGTCCAAAAAAAATATTTTTTACCATAGTAATCACATAACAATTTTTTAAAGATATATCAATGAAAAATAATTAATATTTAAACTTATCCTTCAGTATTTATTTGAATAGTAGATAAGGAATAAGAATATAACAAATATAATTATTATAGTAAATCCAATAAACATTCTTGAAGAATAAACTTTATCAATTTCTATTTGAAGCGCATAATTAACTTGTCCCAACACTATTTCTGCATTATCTGATTTGTCAAGCGCCTCCCTATATCTTCCTTCTATAAACGAATTTTTTGAAAGGCTATACTCTCTTTTACCAAATTGTAATTTTTCTGCTAGAAGAGAGTTATCTGACCCCAAATTTTGTGTCATTGTATATTTTGAATCTATATCCTGGATTAATTTATCCAAATTTCGGATTTTAACAATTGACTGAGCCCTTAAGTTTGTTGTTTCTTCTCCCTTAATCTTTTTAATTTCTTGAATTTTTTCTTTTAAGAAATCATAATGGCCCTCATTATAAAGATTAGTCAATTGAGCATCATCTATCCCAACTATTTCTTTATAGAGAGATAGTTTCAGAATTGAATCCCACATTTCATCATTAATTAAGTAGTTAGATGACAAAGTTACATATTTTGTTCCCCCGTCTATTGAATTTTGAACAATTGACTCGTATTCTTCATTTGTGAGGGGGGCACTCACTCCTTTCACTAAAGGTACATCTAGTACATAGGATATGCCTAATTCACGCAAGTTGTCAGCGAAGTTTTTGTTTTTTACAACTATATCGTCTGTAACTGGAGCTGTAACTACACACCTTGTTGCATAGTTACTCAACATGTTAAGATCTTGACCATACTTTCTTGAGAAATTATTTGGATCTTTTTCATCGGTCTTGGCAGATACCCATAACTCAACTTCATAATTAACTATTCTATTCTTGAGTGCTGAATAAAATTTTTCCATTTCATGATTTTGCCAATTTGTAATTGTGCCATCGTCAATGTTAACGATTAGATTTTTTTTGGGCCATTCATAAATTAGAATTCCCCTGGAGTTCATATATTTAAGATACTCTGCTTCAGATTTAGAATCATAACTATACTCGTAAAAGTCCCCATTGGTAACTAGAATAGCATCTACATCATAGGTTTTTATTATGTATTCAACAGTATCTATATAGTATTTGCCATAATTGCCTTGAGTGATCTCGATCATCGAAACTTTTGAAGTGCTTCTAGAAAATACATAATCAAGCGCTGCAAAACTAGGATTAGCCTGTATGTATTAAGGGCTATTCAAACTAAAACTAACTACAACTTTAAATCCTTCTTGTTTCAATTTATCTATCGTTTTCTCTAAAGGATCGCCATTTGATAATTGGACTATGTTACTATATTCCTTATCATGCCCCGGCCATCTAAAGTTAATCCAATATGGTCTCCCCGCACTAATTATCACTGTGTTAATATTACATTTCTTCCAAATGGGAATAAGCTGATCAAGATCAAGATTAAAATATTCTCTGGAATCAACTCGAACTGCCCAGATGTTAGTAGATTCCGCCCTTGATTTATTGATTCTTGAAAAACTCTGTGCTGTCCATGGCTCTCTTTGAAAATAGATAATCCCCTTAGTATAATCGGCACCTGAATAAACTAAATTTAAAAGGCCTATGTCCTTATTCTCAACAGTAACATATATGTCTCCGTCATACTGAAGACTGTAGCCATTTGTTGCATCTGAAACATACTCTAACGGTAAACCTTGGCGCCTAAATATTATAAAGTCTACATAGTTTCCTATTTTTCTTACGTCAATTCCAAAATCGGTATTCTCAAAATAATCTCTATATGTAGTGGGCGGAATAATAATCCCCAATTTAATTTTTCTATTGGTTCGGATATCTTGTGAAAGTTTATTTAGATACCTAGTAAGTTCTTCCGATCTAAATACATTCCATTTAATCCATAGCTCAGAATCATTCTGCTTTTCTATTTCTAAATTTAATCTTGTAGCCGACACGCCATATCTTTTTGAAAATTCATTAAGACAATCAGGACATTGACAATTCAGATTGTTTGCATATCCAAAATACTCTAAAACTATACCGTCTACTTTGTATCCATTTATTATCTCATCAATTATACTTTTTTCATAACTAAAGCCTGTTCTTGGGCACACCCAACCTTCTGATTGTGGTCCGACTGACGCATAGCCTTTATTAGCAGCGATGATATCATAAAATACTGGAATTATTGCATAAACTTTAATGCTTTTTTTATGAGCCTCTTCTATCGTTGCAGAGAGTACGTCAAAATTATAGAATGTGGGTGCTATTTTGCTGTTATAAAATACTACTCCTGGTGAAGGATTTGTTCCAGTCCCTCTCTTTACATGCAAATAGATGGTATTAACATTATTTTTTGATGCAAGCTCTATAATGCGTGGTATGTCTTCTTGCGTCGCTATAGAAAATGAAGGTAAGATCTCAATTGCATACCCATCACTCTGCCCCAAGGTGGGGCTAAAGTTTGAAAATGTGGATACAAGCAAGAATATTACTAACAGAGTTTTTGAGATATTATTCATGGAAGACCTCAAAAATTATCTAATTGACACATCCTTTCCAACAAAACTATTTCTATTTTTTATCCCTCTTGTAGCAACTATTTTAATATAGGGATTTTCAATCGGACCGAATAACTCTATTATTTTGCCAACTTTTTTGTCGCCAACGTATGCTTCGACTCCAATATCTCTAATTTTAACTTTTTTTGATCTTAAGATAAAAAGCGGACCAATTGAATGAAGAATCCTTCCGATTGACTTCATAAAAGATACTTTTATAATGTTCTTTATAAATATTTGGAATATATTGAGGTGATATGATGGAAAAAGATACAATCGTTATTAGCAAAGGTTATGACCCGTTGAAATATAATGGGGCAGTTAAACCTCCCATATTTTTAACAAGCACTTATAAGTTCAAAAGTGCTGAAGAAGGAGAATCTTTTATTAGAGTTGCACTAGGACTTGATAAAGGAGACGGCGGTTTCGTATACTCAAGATTCTCAAATCCAAATTTTGATATTGTTGAGGAAAGACTTTCATTGTTGGAAGGTGCTAAGTCAGCAGCAGTGTTTTGTTCAGGCATGGCTGCAATTACTTCAACTTTGCTAGCTTTTGTAAAGAACGGAGATTATATATTTTATACAAATCCTTTATATGGTGGAACAGAATTTCTTTTTAAAGAATTCTTTGAAAAAATGGGCGTTTCTACCTTACATGTAAATGCAGGTTCAGAATCACCAAAATTGATGGAATCAATGATTAATTCGTATAAAGGAAAGTTGGAAGGGAAATCTGTTATTTTATACATTGAAACTC
The DNA here is from genome assembly GCA_012799835.1 of Candidatus Methanofastidiosia archaeon. Lineage (GTDB taxonomy): Archaea > Methanobacteriota_B > Thermococci > Methanofastidiosales > Methanofastidiosaceae > Methanofastidiosum. Next base: position 21,111 of record JAAZKM010000052.1, on the reverse strand, counting down.
CTGCAAATCCCAATAATGTTATGGTTGATCTTGGAGCTATAGTAAAAATAAGAGACAAATTAATAAAAGAAGGAATAAACGCTAAAGTTTTTGTTGACAATACTTTTATGGGCCCTATCTTCCAATCTCCTTTGGAACAAAAAGTAGATATAGTTCTTTATTCTGCAACTAAGTTTATTGGGGGCCATTCCGATGTTATAGCCGGAGCTGTACTCGGTTCAGAGGAAGACATCTCTAAGATTAAGGGAATTAGAGGAATGATCGGAACAAACGGGAATCCATTTGATTCTTGGCTTATGGCAAGATCTTTGGAAACTGTCCATATCAGAATGCAAAGACAGATGGAAAATGCAAAAAAAATAGCTGAGTTTTTATCAAAGCACCCTAAGGTGGATAGGGTAATTTATCCAGAGTTATACGATAAGAAGAGTGAACAGTATAGAATATATAAAAAGCAGTGCAAGGGCCCGGGATCATTGATGTCTTTCTATATAAAAGGAGGGAAAAAAGAAGCATTCAAATTTTTGAACAATATCAAACTATGTAAATTAGCTGTTAGCCTTGGAGGCACAGAATCCTTAATCGAACATCCAAAAGCAATGACACATTCAGAAGTTGATGAAAATACCTTAAAAGATGCAGAAATAACGGATAATATGATAAGATTATCTGTTGGAATAGAGAACTACCAAGATCTTATTAACGATCTAAAATCAGCATTAGACAAAATTTAATTAAAAAAATAAATTTTTTTCTTTTAAATATCTTCAGTAAAGTCTATATCCATTTTGGACTTCCCAACGTCTATTATCTTTTCAGATTTAAATCGGATTAAGAAAAAAGCTTCACACAAACCTATGTGATCATTGCCTATTGTTAAGGATAACTTGCCTTCAAATGGATTGTATCTTTTTACTATGAGGGGTACAAATAATTCAGAAAGTACTTGTACATGTAGCTCTCCTTCCTTAATCAAATTTCCTCCCTCGTCTCTTAATTCTAATTCAAAATTCGCATAGTTACCCAAAAATTTAGTTGAATAAATGTCTGAAAAAACATCAATCTTATTTGCTTTAAATTCAAAATGTTCAGGTTTCATAAAAAATCCTCTAATAAAAAATTTAAATAAAAAATAAAATATTATTAATTTATTTCTTTAGAGCTTGGTCGACTAATTGGATAAGGTCAACTACTTCTACTTTAGAACCAAGTGCTCTTGAAGCGTCACCAAGATTTGTAACACAAAATGGACATGGTGTTACCATTTTCTGTACGCTATCAAGGCCTTCTGCTTCTTTAATTCTAGTTTTTGCAGTCTCAAGAGCTACATCTGGGTAAGAAGCTTTGATACCTCCACCAGCACCACAGCAGTAGGAATTGTCTCTGTTTCTGTACATTTCTTTAAATTGTATGCCTGGTATGGCTTTAAGAACATTTCTTGGTGTTTCATAAAGACCTGGCTTATCGATTTGAATGTATGAACCCTTCCATTGCTTCTTTCCATCCATATCGACTTCATAGTGATTCATGTGTCGTCCCATGTGACATGGATCATGGTATGTAACTGTTGCAGGTACATTGCTTAGCTTTAGTTCACCTTTTTTCATTTTTTCTTCAAGATATTCTGCTGTGTGTAAGACCTTTGCTTTAAGCTTTAAGCCCCACCATTTTTCATATTCTTTTGCAAGAACTTTGTAACATCCGGCACAAGCAGTAACAATTGTCTTAAATCCATGGTCGTTTAGGTAATCAACATTGTGTTCAGCAAGTTTCTGTGGCTCTTCTCTTAGACCTGCTCTTAGAAGTGGCGAACCACAGCAGTATTCGTTCTCTCCCATTACTCCCCAGTCTTCACCAAGTTTTGTCAAAACGCTAGCTGTTGATTTGGCAATTTCAGTTCTTCTATATGATGCAGTACATCCTGCGAAGTAAACTGTGTTACCGTCTGTCTTTAAGTCTCTTACATCCTTTAACCAGTTAAATCTTGAAGAGTGTGTTTCTCCATATGGGTTGTGGTCCTTTATTACCTTATCTTGATATATTTTTTCTGCTTTTGTTGGACCAATTCCTCTGTTAACTAAATTGTGTCTCATCTCTTCAATGTAGTCAATTATCCATGGTTTGTAGTCAAGTTGACATTGTGTCTGACATCCACCACATACCGTACATGAGAAAACTGCTTTTTGCATATCTTCTTGTACAGCTGGATCTGTTAAATCGACTCTGTTTTCTAAAATTGCTTGTCCAAGGAATGACTTGGCTCTTGACCCATAGTAAGAGTCAAGTTTAAAGTAATCTCCTTGTGGACATATTGATGCATTTGTTGGTGGAGGTCCGTAAGAATATGCTGACTTACATGTTCCACATTTAGAGCATTTTCTAAAAAACTGAGAATACCACTTAAGGTCTTTGAAGTTATCTGCCATTTGTATCACCTTACGCCCCATTTACCTGGATTCATGATTCCGTTTGGATCAAGCATGTCTTTAATATCACAGATAAGGTCTATCCATCCTGGATCTGCTCTCTTGTTAATTTCTCTTGCAAAGTCTGTTGGGGGTTTATATGGGATACCTCCAGCATCAATTAAAACTTTTGCAGCTTCTCTGATACACCATGCAGCGTTTGCTTCTTCTTCAGGTCTGTCTCTTGGGAATGGTGTCATGAGCCTTAACATACCATAGTGACATCCACGGTACATTGTAACTCTTGTTGATGGTGATAATGCAATCTTAGCCTTCTTTGTGTAAATTTCTTTCCACAAATTATAAACAGCTACCCATCTGTTTGAAGGGGTAAATGTTCCGGGCCAAGCTATTCCTCCTCCACCCATCTTACAGTAGTTCTTTGTTGAGCCTACTATCTGAGAAGGTAATTGAGTTCTTCCTTTCTTTGATTCTTCGGGAACATCTGTAGCTTTAATGGTGTTGCCTTTTTTACCTAGGTCTTTTATTACTTTGTTGAAAACATCTACCTTATTCTCTAACTCTTTCTCGGTAAATGCGTATAAGGTACAGTATCCAGTCCATTCCGGAGCACCTTTTGGTTTTTCAACATAAGGATAGGGAATTGGTACTTGGCTTAGCCACCATGAGATTGCGGTAAGGTCGTCTGCGTATTCATATTTACTGAATGTTCTCATGAACATTTCCATATCAGTTAAGTTTTCTGCAGCAAAAGTCCCTATGTGTACATAATCAGGCACTGGAGGGATAAAGACTCCAAGCTTTGTTACAACGCCTGTTGTTCCAAGGGTGCCTGTAAAAAGACCGTCAAATCTTGGAAGGGGCATACAGCTCTGCCATGAATCTCTTCTAATTGCAGGAGATCCACACATTAATATTTCTCCAGTTGGCCTTACTACTTCCATACCGGTAATATGGTTACTATTGAGCCCATATCTGCCACTCATTCCACCAATTCCGTGGTGTATTGCACATGCTAATACTGAAGCAGATGGTGGACCTACTGGCCATCCAAATCTGTATCCTCTCTTGAAAAGTTCTTGTGCAAACTGAGCCTGGCTCACACCTGGCTCTATAACAGCAAATCTTACTTCTTCATTGATTTCGATAATTTCGTCCATTCTCTTAAGATCCATCAAGATACCGCCTTGTTCTGGAACGCAAAGACCTCCAATGTTTGTACCGGCTGTAAACGGTACAACTGGCATCTTTTCTGCATTTGCAAGTCTGAGAATTGACTGAATTTCCTCAGGCGTTTTTGGGAGAACAACATAATTTGGCATCTGTGGTCTCTTGTATGTCATATCGTAGGAATAAGCCCAACAATCAACGGGACTGTTAGAAACCCATTTTTCATCGCCTACGATTTGGCTTAATGTCTTATATATTCTTTCTTTTTTGTCCAAAAAGATTCCTCCTGGATTAATTAGATAAGGTTTAAAATCAGATAACCTTATCCGATTGTCATCAGATAAGGCTATTTATATATTTTTCGGTATTAAATGTTTGACCATATAATTATTTATTAGTAATAAATTTAAAGGATGCATATATATTTAATCTAAAGTAAATATAGAGATATCATTTTTTGAAAATTGTTTTTTTCTCTTAATAAATTATTTAAGAATTGATATTTTTTAAAATTGATTTTGTGGTATAATTTATTCCGAAAGATTAAAAAAGGAATATCCTACTCATAGGATTTGAATTATTATTATTCAGGTGAGTAATATGCCAATGGGTATTGCATTTGATATAGGCACAAGTGGATTTAGAGTTCAACTTGTCGATTTGAAAACTAAAAAAGTATTGAGAACTGCAATTACATTAAGACACCCATTGCCTGGTGCTAATGTAATGGATCATCTTAATTTTGCTATCAGGGTCGGCGAAGAAATAGCACATAAGCTAATGGTTGATGCATTTGAAAGAATTTTAGACCAAATGAAAATAGACCGTGATACTATTGAAAGGATTGCCATTTGCGGCAATCCTATTCAACTCTCATTATTTGAAGGTATAAGTATCAAAGATTTAGCTTATGCAGATCCCAAATATCTTGAAGCCAATAAAATAAAAATTCAATCAAGAAATGCTAAGGTGATTTCTTCAAAAGATTTAGGAATTAAAGAAATCAACGCGGATATTTTAATCCCTCCTGCAATAAAACACGAAATTGGTGCAGATGCCCTTGCGATGATGCTGAAAAGTAATTTTCTAGATAATAAGGAAATATCCTTGGTTACAGATTATGGAACAAATGCAGAAATGGCATTGAAGGTAGGGGATAAAATATTTACTGGCTCGGCTGCTTCAGGGCCCGCACTTGAAGGTCAAGAGATATCTTGTGGAATGCTTGCATCTCCAGGAGCAATTTCTGACATTGTCCTTGAATTTGGATGGCATACCTTAGTACTTGATGATAATATGCTACCGCAGAGCGTTAGAGTTTTAGATCTATGGAAGGAAGATTTTAGGGGAAAGAGATTATCAAATGTTGAAGTAAGAGGCATAACTGGTACCGGGGTAGTATCTGTAATCTATGCAGGCCTTGAGACTGGGGTAATTGAACTTCCTTACATCTATACAAAAACTAGAAGATTACGGCTTGACGAAAATATTTATTTCACCGAAGAGGACCTCAAAGAAGCTGGAAAGGCAATTGGCGCCATCAGAGCCGGTCATCTTACTCTAGCCCAAGAAGCAGGGATAAATCTAGAAGACGTTAAAACTATGTATATGTGTGGGGCATCTGGTACTTATGTCGATGCTATAAAGTCAAGAAAGATAGGACTCATTCCACCCACAATACAAAAAGTGTATCAAGTTGGGAATACTTCACTACTCTTAGCTTACGATATTCTAGTTGAAAACTATACATTAGAGGAATTACAAAAACTTGCAAATAAGATTAGAAGCAAACATATTATGTTTGCAACATCAAAAATATTTACTGACGTATATGTACAAGAGCTTGCGTATTGGGAGCAAGGAATGTCTTTTGAAAAATACAATGAAATGCTTGTCTTAAAAAATATTCAGACTTTACCTTCTGTAAAGGGAGATTTGGAGGTCAATAAGATTGTTAAAAGGGATATCCCAGATATAGGCCAAGAATTAAAGGTAATTGATCATATTGGCGTTGAATTAGTTGCATAATTTGAAAATTGTCAGGGTTGTGGGAAGTGTGAAAGGGTGTGCCCCGAAAGAGCTTTAAAGGTAGAAGCATTAAAAGAAGGGAATTTCAAAATAAGAATATTGTCTGAAAGATGTAACGGTGAAGCTTGTTTAAGATGCCAATCTTCATGCCCATATAAAGTATTTAAATTTGATAAGCTTACAGAATCAATTGATAGGTGAGTTATTGGACGATTGGGAAAAAATAAAAGATTTGTCTAGTAAACAGATAGAAAACACTCTTAAGGTTTGGGGAATTGATATTACGACGCCTAGAGAGAAAATCATTGACTCTCTAAAAATAGCTATGGAAAATGAAAATATTATTGAATCTGTTTTTAATTCATTATCGCTCAAGGAAAAAGAATTTTTAGGCATCTTGCTTATGGCTGGAGGAGTTAAAAAGCAGCAGGATGCCCAAAATATTTTTATAGAAAAATACAGCTTCTGGACATTTGAAGAAGTTATTAAAACTCTTGAAACAGATCTGTTGGTTTTAGAAGGCGTGGAGGGGATAATTAAAACATATGTTGTCAATCCAAATTTAAGGGAAAAATTAATCAATATTTTCAAGAAGGTGCCAGAAGATATCTCTTTTGATAATTTACACATTAGAAAAGACAAAAATTTACTTATATCCGACTTAATAATTTTTTTATCATTTATTGCAAAGGAGGAGTTAAAACTTACTGCAAAAAAAGAGATATCTAAAAAAGATCAAGAGCGATTCATAGAAAAACTACACATTAAAAACGAAGCCAGATCTCAATTCATAGAAAGCCTTGCTCTTGATTTTGGATTAATCAAGATATCAAGCGACCAATACATTCTTACAGATAAAATTAATGAGATTTTGCCAATTACTGATGAAGATCTGATTAGACTGTTTTTTAAGTACATATTCTTTGGTTTGGAAAGCATTGAAGGATTTAAAAGAAAGGAGATTTTCATAAGCAGGGTAAATGAGCTTAACATTAGGATCGTTCTTGATGCCATAAAAAAGGTCGAAGTTGGGGAGAATATCTTCATTAAGTCCTTCATTAAAAAATTACAAAATAAGTTATTTGATGAAAAAGATGAAAATCGTTGGATATATTTTGATGATAAATTCTTTGAAAAAGTTATTTCTGACTATTTATTATGGCTTGGTATTGTGGACGGAGGATTTATTGAGGGGAAGATGATTTCTTTTTCACTTACTGAATTCGGTAAGGAGCTTTTAACATCAGAAAGAAAAGCATCTAAAGAACCCACAATATATCTTGATAAGAGCTGTGGAGTAAAACCGAAAAAGATTCTTTTTATGACGCCAAACTTTGAAATATCCGTCCTGTCAGAAGAAATTGATAAGATCGCACTTTTTGACTTAAATAGATTTGCGGATATACAAAAAGCAGATATGGTAAGTTTGTATCAAATAACCTCGGAAACTATAATGAAAGGGATTGAATCTGGATTTTCTCTTGATAAAATAATTTATTTTTTAAAAAAATACTCCTCAAACGATATACCTCAAAATGTCATATACCAACTGAGGGACTGGGCTTCTAAATATGGCAAAGTTAGGACTTTCAAAGGAACGTTTATTGTAGTGAATGACGTTCCATTATTTTTAGAAATAAACAAGAGGATAAGTAGTTATATTGAACAATCAATTGAACCAAATATTATTTTAATTAAAGAAGAAAATATACCTAAAATAAGGGAAATCTTAGAAAAGAATGGAATATTTATCCAAATACATATCGAAGGCTATGATGAAAAGAAAGAATCGTTTCTAGAGAAATCTACTGAGAATATTGATTTAAAATCTGAAATTAAGTCAATTAAAGAAGGATACCTAACTGGTTTAAAGAAAGAAGATACAGAATATTTCTTTAGAGAAGAAGGATTTGAAAGAAGTATAGATATTCGGCCAAATATTACAAGAGATCTACTTGAGGCATCGAAAAAAAGAAAATCTGTTTTATTGTCTTACTTTGATCTTGACGACAAAGTATCTAGGACTTCAAGGATTAATCCGTTGGGGGTCGTTGTTGCAGAAAAAAGATATCTGGTGGGATATGATACTGCAGAAAAATGTATCAAAGCGCTAAGAATTGACGTCATCTCCGATATTTCGATAGAAAATAACGAATTTTTAAGACCCGATAACTTTACTGTAAAAAATTGGTGGAAAAAATATGGAGGAGATTATTCTAACTACAAAGAAAAGAATATCTCAGTCTCTTAATCGAGACTATAGATTATTTTTTGTTAACTCTGCTACGTTTGGACTTTTTTCCATCTTATTTGATTCCAATTTCTCTAAGATTGGAATACCTGATCAGGGTGGTTTTAAAGGATTTATTGAAATACCAAATCTTCTAAAAAAAAAGTACGTCGAATTTCCTACCGAAAAGGGGATCATAATTCCTAAATTTAATAAAGATATAGATGCTTTTTTATTTACATCTCTTTCTGGATATATGAGATCGAATCCCTCAAAATTAATATGTCAAGAAACAAATAGAATGGGGATTGTATCAATTGAAGATATATCTGGAACATTCCCTGATAAAGACTTTGGATGGGCAGACATAATATATTGCTCAACTGGAAGTCCAAAAATTCTAGAGTGTGGGTATGGCGGATTTGTTGGAATTTCTACAGAAATAAATCTTAAAGAATCTGAAAAAGTTCTATCATTTTCTCACCTACCTACAAGCTATTATGAAAAGCTTTACACTGAAGTTGAAAATTCAAATACAAAGCTAAATGAAATAAGAGACATAGTAAAAATTTTTTACCAATCCTCTCTTAACATACCTTATAGAGACTCCAAATCGTTATCTATCTTTGTAAAATATGAAAATCCAAATAAATTACTTGAACGTTTAAATCGGATAATACGACCTAAAAGTGGAAAATCATTGTTTACTAAATGTCCCAGATACGACAGAGTAAAAGAAAATGGTTTTGTAATTGAGGCAATTAAGCTTTATGGAATGAAAACTGAAGAGATAAAAGAAATATCAGAAAAAGTTGAAGATCTCATTTAAACAGTATATAGAAAACTACTCCTATTGGGATTAATAGTAAAATTAGAAAGTGGTACGGGTATATCTTTCCAAACTTATTTTCTATTAAAGTATTAAGATTTTTAATATTGTTCGAAGGAGAATTAAAAACATATACCCTGTTGTTGTCTTTTAGAATGTATCCTGTGCCCCAAGTAGTAGTAAAATAATAACCGCCCATATTCTTGTAAGAATACGGACTATACTCTTGAAGTTTGTACCCTCCCCTTGAATTTATGAATTCCTCCAAAAGGAGGGAAGCTGAGCTATCATCGTAACAAATGAATTCAATTAGATTTTCTTCAAAATCTTGAAAATATATTCTGTAACCTTCTTTAATTAAAGGCTTTATCTCTTTAGGAATGTCACTATCATTTAACGGGATAATAAGGGTGCTAAGTTCACAAGAGATTGGAAAAATCACAATTAGAAAAAGTATACAAGCAGCCAATATTTTCATAAATAAAATGATTGATTTTAGTTTAAAAATTATTTGGATAGCATTCGTACATCATTTATTCGAAGTTTTAAATAAATTAGCGACAAAAGAATTATAGGATTTCAAAATACGAAGTTTTAAATATATAAAATTCATAATTGATATGGGTGATATAATGGTTGTTGCTTTTGCCCTTATCGTAGGGGATGCAGGAAAAGAAAAGAGTATTTTAGAGAGTTTAAAAAGTATGAAAGAAGTTGAAGAAGCATATATTGTATATGGTGAATATGATATTGTTGTTAAAGTTAACGTAGAACAGTTAAAAGATCTTGACCCTTTCCTTACTGAAAAAATTAGAAATATTGATGGGGTTCAAATGACTTCAACAATGATTGCTCTATAAAAAAATAAAGAACCGGTCTTTGTTAAATAATTATTTATAAATATGGCCGGTTCTAAAAACGTTGATATGAAATAATTGTCGAGTTTTTTAATTGAATCCTAAGATTGAATTTATCTAAAACCTTATATATAATTTTATATAAAAAAATATATATTTTTGTAAATTGATAATCGATTAAATTTAATGTTCAGTCTTATCCTAGGTAATGATATGGTAAAACAAAGAAAAGTACTCAGTAAATTTTCTTTCATGTCATCAATCCTCTTTTTTTTAATGTTCTCTTTTTCCAACATTTTCGTCTTTGCAGATACACAAGTTGAAATAACATACTTAAAAATAGATGTTGAATTGATGGAAGACCTTTCATTGAAAGAAACGATTGATATGATTCTCTTTACCAAAGAAGAAATAGATTTTGATCTTCATCTTCCACAAATATACAAAAATCTAGAGTTAATGCATAATGATATAAAGATAGAGTTTTCTGAGGGAAAAACAATTAAATTAACTGCTAATGAATTAAACAGTATAAAAATATACTATACTTTCTCAGAAGCTATAGAGAAAAAGAAAAAAGATTTTATATATATGAGGGAATTAGTCTATCCAAATGTTAAAAATTTTATTTTCAGAATAAAACTTCCGCTGGCTCACGGCATCAATAATGAAGATATCTCTTCAATTATCCCAGAACCTACATATCTACAAAGTGATGGAAAAAGAATCATTGTTTTATGGGAAATGAAATCACCCAAGACGCCGACAATGTTTAGAGTAAAATACAACTCACTTGTAGAAAATAATGATTTTAATTTTAATATTTTTATTCCCTTCATCATTTTTTCAATATTATTGGTAGTATCGGGAATACTGATTTTTAATAAAACTTTCAAGAATAAAGAATCTGAATTAAAAATCCCATCTTCACTCCTATCGGAAGATGAAAGAATTATTTGTAACATATTAAGGAACGAAGGTGGAACAATAAAACAAAAAAGATTATCTAATCTGACGGGTTTTTCTAAAGCTAAAATTACTAAAATTCTCACAAATCTTGAGAAAAAAGAGGTAATTAGACGAGAACCTATTGGTAGAACGTTTGTGGTTACTTTAAAAAAGAAAATTAACCATTAGTTTTTTATAAGAAAATCAGTTTTTTTAGTTAGTGATTTTATGGTCTTAGATTCTCTTTCAGGTGCTTTGAGTGGTGCATTGAGAAAATTGACAAAAGCAGGCGTAGTTGACGAATCTCTGATAAAAGAACTTATCAAAGATATTCAAAAAGCACTTTTGCTCTCTGATGTGAATGTAAAACTTGTTTTTGAATTGTCAAAAAGCATTGAATCGCGGGCAATGGATGAAAAATTACCAAAAGGAGTATCAAGGAAGGAACATATTATAAAAATAGTTTATGAAGAGCTTTCAAAATTTATGGGCTCTGACAGTAAGAAAGAATATCTTCCCGATAAAAAAGGAAAAGTAATTTTAATGGTAGGCATCCAAGGAAGTGGTAAGACCACAACTACTGGAAAACTTGCCAGATTCTATCAAAAAAGAGGATTTAAAGTAGGTGTCGTTGGGGCAGATACGTGGAGACCTGGAGCTTTTGAGCAATTGAAACAATTTTGTTCTGAGAATAACATACCGGTATTTGGTGATCCTAATGAGAAAGATAGCATAAAGCTAGCAAAAGAAGGGGTAAAGTACTTTAAAGAAAAGGTATCAGATATAATTCTTGTTGACACTGCAGGAAGACATAGGGAGGAAAAGGGATTAATAGAAGAAATGGAAAAAATATCAAGTACTATTAATCCTGATGAAGTCACACTCGTTATTGATGGCACAATTGGCCAGCAGGCCTTCGTTCAAGCCGAAGGATTTGCAAACGCAACTAAAGTTGGATCCATTATAGTTACAAAACTTGATGGTTCAGCAAAAGGAGGAGGGGCACTATCTGCTGCAGCTGCTACAGGCGCACCTATAAAATTTATAGGAACTGGGGAAAAAATCGATTCTATAGAACCATTTGATCCAAAAAGATTTGTCTCACGTTTATTAGGGCTTGGAGATCTTGAAACTCTATTAGAAAAAGTTAAGGAAGCTTCAAAGGCTGAAGAATTTTCTAAACTAGACAAAGATAAGATACTTTCAGGTAAATTTGATCTTTATGACATGTATAATCAGTTGGAGATGGTAAGCAAAATGGGACCATTGAAACAAGTATTGTCAATGATACCAGGAATGGGATCAAATCTACCAACAGATATGGTTGAAGTTGGAGAAGAAAAACTTACAAAATTTAGAATAATTATGGATTCAATGACTATGCAGGAAAAAAGGAATCCTAAGTTGATTAATCACGAACGTATAAAGAGGATATCAAGGGGTTCTGGTACCAATCAGGGCGAAGTAAAAGAATTATTAAATCAGTATTCAATGATTAAGAAGTTCCTAAAGGGTATGAACAAAAGACAGCTTAGGGGAATGAAAGGTAAAATGCCAATGATGCCCCCTGGCTTTGAAATGTAAGTATTAGTATACATTTTCTAAGAATGAAGATGCCCAAGAAGGTGCCCCACCAATGTGTATGTGCAGATAAGACCCAATAGTTTTATTTTTTATTAAACCGTCCATCCCGTTACTAATGCCTTTTCCCCTAAGAATCTTGTAGGCAAAATCTTTTTTTTGAGGTGAAGGCTCAATTTTAGAATAATGAAACTCATGGCCCTTAACTATATCCTTTAGAAAAAAATGTTTCTCTGTGGGTTGAGCAATAACATAGCTTAAACCTTGCTTACTTTTTTTCATTGCAGTGCCCTCATCAAATATGCCTGTCATAGGATATTTCGTATTTTCAACTTCTATATACCTAGATAATACCATTAGACCGCCACATTCTCCATATATTGGTTTATACTCTCTAGAAGCAGATTTTAAATTATTTAAAAAATCAATATTATTTGAAACTATTTCTGCGTAAATTTCAGGGTAACCCCCGCCAATATAATAACAGTCTGCCTCGGGCAAATCATCACCTTCAGTAGGTTTAAAGTATATAATTTTTGCACCGTTTTCTTCCAAAGCCTCGATATTTTCTCTATAGTAAAAGCTAAATGCCTTATCAAAAGGGATACCTACAGTGATGCCATTATTTTTTAGCTCATGATTAACTTGAAATAAGAATCCTTCCCTTTTTTCCAAGTCTGTTGCTTCCTTGGCAATCTCTTTTATTTTATCAATATCAAGGGAAGCATTAATCTGCTCTCCAAGATCTTTCATTATTTCTTCTCTGTCTTCTTTTCCAATTAAAGGTGCAAGTCCGAGATTTCTTGAGGTTAAAGATATTGCGCCTCTTTCAATGCTTCCAATAATTTCAATATCGGTAAAAGCTTTAATTGCCTTTTGTAGTTTTTTAAGGTGGGTATCGTCTCTAACCTGATTTAGAATGACGCCCCTTATTTTAACATCAGGGTCTAGAGTTTGAAATCCCTTAATATAGGCTGCAGCACTTTTCGTCAATGAACGGGCATTCATGACTAGGATAACTGGGGAATCCAACAATTTAGAAACATGTGAAGTTGACCCTATTTCCCCTATAGGGTCGATTCCTTCATAGAGGCCCCTGACCCCTTCTATAATTGCAATATCTTTTTTTGATGCCCCTCTGGAAAAATTTTCAATTAATGCATCTTTCTCCATAAAAAAAGTATCCAAATTTCTTGAGAAGTTATTCGTTGCAAATCTATGATAAATGGGATCAATAAAGTCAGGGCCGACTTTAAATGGGGCAACATTATTCTTTTTAGATAGGGCCTTCATTATCCCGCAAGAAATTGAAGTTTTACCCACTCCAGAGGCAGTTCCAGCAATTACGACCCTAGGGATATTCAATAAACCCCTCCAAGTATAGACCTTATTTTCTCATCTACTGTTGGGGTCGGAACTTTAGCCTTTTTATTTTGCAGTATTTTTGATCCAATGTCCTTAAATTTCAGATTAAGTGGGTCATTTGGATATTTTTCAAGAACCGTTTTGCCTTCAATTTCACTTTCATGTATTTTATGATTTCTCTCGATTGCACCTATCAAACTTGAATCAATCTCTTTAGCATAGAGTTCAATCTTCTCCACTTCGTTTGTTATACCTCTCATATTTCCTATTATTCCACCTAACTTTACATTTAAGTTAAATAATCCTTTAACAATATTGTTTGCTGCATAAATTGAAAGATATTCCCCACTTGTAACTATATATATTTCATCCGCATATCCTTCCCTAGCCGGGCCTGCAAATCCTCCACAAACAACATCCCCTGGAACATCGTAAATAACAACATCAAATCCTTTCTCAAGATAATAGTCTTTGTTGAGTGTTTTTAAAGCAACTAATATACCTCTGCCTGCACATCCAACTCCCGCCGCAGGGCCTCCAACTTCTACTGCCTTTACTCCGTTAAATCCTTCAAAAACAAGTTTGTCTGGATCTGTAACACCTTTTTTATAGAGATCTAGTACAGTATCTATCCTTCTCCCCCCAAATAGATTAATTGCACTATCACTCTTTGGATCACATCCAACAAGTAAAACTTCAAGTCCATTTGAAGCCAAATTAACAGAAAGATTTGAAGATATCGATGACTTCCCTATCCCACCTTTTCCATATATGGCAATTTGTTTCATCAAGTCCCCGCAATATTTCTTATTACTTCGCCAAGTTCGCTGAGAACAATTTCTCTTGTGCCCATTACTGTCGAGTGCGAAGCTATTTCAACTGTCACATATTTATATCCAGCATCTTCTAAAGGATGGACTTCCCTTGGACCATTTGTTACTGCAATGGAGTCTTTTTTTATAGTTGGCAATGCTTGGGGTATCCCTACTGCAACAAGGAGATCGAATTCTTTATTTTCTAGATATTCTATTGCTTTTTTTCCTGATATTGGATATTCGTCAACTCCGCCTGAAATATAATCGATTGAAATTCCATTAGATTCAAAATCATTGATAATGTCTTTTGCATATCTCCTGATTCGTGACAATCCAATGTCTGTAGAAAGATTAGCTATGTTAATAACTGAACCCCCATATTTTTTAGAAGCGAGATTTATTGCTAGAGGTATGTCCGCAAAAAGATATGCAGTTTCTTTTTTTGCGTTTAAAATGACGGCAATTTTTTTATTTTCTTTAAGTTGATTAATGATATATTCTGCAACAGTTTTGAGATCTGCCCCTCTCGAAGGTCTTGTATATTTTAATTTTGCCATACCCCTATTTAACTCAACTTCTGTAGCAAGAAGGAGCATCTTTTCCTGTCTTTTGAACTCCCTTTCATCTATTAGGCCAAAATCTCTTGCAGCTTTTAAGGTCTCTATTGCACCTCTCGTATTTGCCCCCATACAGCCATGAATTTCTATAAAAAAAGCTTTATCACTTAATCCTGAATCGATTATAGCTTTTTTAACATTTTCACCAATTATCATGCTAACACATGATCCAACTACACCTATCAGATTAGGTGAAAAGAGATCATCAACTTCTTTTAACACTTCAATTAGTTTATCACTTGCACCAAAAATTAAATCTTCTTCAGACATTGAGGTTGTAACCACTTTCATTCCATCTTCTTCAAGTAGTCTTGCAGCTCGAAATCCACAGCCTGAGGGGCCATGCAATACTGCGACATCAACATCAAGATCCCTTAAAGTATACAAAGCTGCAACAATCGGATTAGGCCTAGGAGTTAAAATATTCATACTATCACTTACCACACTCTATTAAAAGATCCCCATTATGTATATTAAGTTCAGCACTGTTTCTTAGGTATTTAAAGGTTTCAAAATCATAATCACCTATTAAAAATGCATTATCAATAACGTTACTAAATTCTCCGACTACCTTGTCTAAAGAATATATATCTATTCTTTGGCAATGAGATGTATTAGTTAGATCAATAATTAAATTAATGTTCTTATAGAACATATCATAATTCTTCTTTAAAAGAGATAAAGTGTATCGCAAACTATCTTCAGAAAAACCTCCAGATTTATCAATAATTTTTGTGTGATTAGTTTCTTTTATAACAGATAATCTATTGTGGACCCCTTTAAAATCATTAAGATAATTAGATTTAATTAGCGAAATTTTATTGAGTATTTTTAATGCCATAATACTAAATAAAATGGGATTCAAATAACCTACTGCTATATAGCTTCCATGTAGTTTTGATTTAATCTCTAAGTTTTCAGAATAAATAGTAGAATTAATATCATTTCCGATTTCTAAATGGTCTGGCAAATCGATTTTAATATCCTCCCAAATTCGGAATGTTTCTTTGTTATAATTGTTTGCGAGTTCGTTTGCAATTTTATCTTTTGAATCAATTATTATTGCCCTATCTGATAATTCAAAAAGCTGCTTTTTAGCTTCAAGAGATGTGGATTTCCCTCCTTTAATTGGGTAAATAGGGCATGTACTTGTTAAAATAGATATATCGGATATACCACACACACCTAAACTTTCCTCTAGAATCAAGTGCTCATTATAATATTCAGATAATAGTTTCGCTGTGTACCCGGCAGATATGGAATTATTTGAGAAAATTTTATCTGGGATACCTTTTTGAAACTTTTCAAATCCTGCTGAGGAGTTTAACAATATGTCCTCTTCAAATGATAGAAGAAATGCCAATAAATGCGCAGTGGTAGTTTTCCCTTTTGATCCCGTTATTTCAATAACATTTTTTCTATTTTTAAAGTGATATTTAATTAATTCATGGTGAGTTAGTTTCTCATTTTTAGAAAAAGAAGAAAGAAAAAAATCTGGGCAGTGTATGGGGTATGTTACTATGTATTCTGTATAGTCTACCCCATCTAAAGAATCAAATACTTTAATATTGTTATTTTCCAGTTCCCGTCTAATTTCTCCCCCTTTCTTATATATGTCATAGACAAGTACTTCGTGACCAGAATTCTTTAAAATTGTAGCTAGATAGTTTCCCCCATGATTTATATCAAGCACAATGTATTTGTTCATTAGTATTTTTCCTGCACTCTGTCCCAAAGTATTTCAGCTATTCTCCTATCAGGACCAATCGGTTCACAGTATACTAATTTAACTTTCTTTCCATCTACATCAATAGTACTTTTGCCGTTTTGGAATCCACCAACTTCATTGGGGATATCTTCTGTTGTATGGACGCCCTTAGCAAGGAATACTGGAACTATGTAAAGTTCATCAGCACCCCTCTTAACTGCACTCCTTACAGCATCCATTATTTTAGGGGTATTCATTTCCATGAATCCAATTTCAATTATTTTTCCATCGAAATATTCTTTAAAAATTTCTGAAAGTTTTATTAGAAGCTCCTTGTTATAACTTAGCCTACTTCCATGTCCAACTAATATTGCACCTTTCATTTATTACACCTCAAATATATGTCGTGTTACTTAATTGATTATATGTGTTACTTAATCTAGTTTTAGTAGCTTTTAAAGGTTTTGTTGAATGATAATTTTCAATTCGAGTAGTTAAAGATCAATTAAAAAACTATCGTTTTTTGCAATAAGATTTTTATATAGAAAACAAAAACATAATTGGAATTTTGATAATAACGTGATTTTATGCCTAAAATCTTAATAGTTGAGGATTATAAGGATTTATCCGATTTCTATCAAGAGTTTTTGCAAGAGGACACACTGCTCACAGCTTCAGATGGAGAAACGGCAGTTTCATTTTATAAGGAATATAATCCAGATGTAGTTCTTATGGATCTAAAGCTCCCAAATAAAAGTGGTATTGATGCAATTAAAGAGATTTTACAATTTGACCCTAAAGCAAAGATTATTGCTATAACAGCATATGGCTCCACTATTGGTTCTAAGGCTTTAGAAGCCGGAGCAAAAGAGGTTTTAAGAAAACCCATTAGATTTGATGAATTAAAAGATACAATAGAAAAATATAAATCATGTTGAATTTATTTGTATAATTGAGGTAATTAAGTGATTTCCAAAAATCAATATGGTTCTTTTGATGCACTCTGGGATAACGCCACACATAAAGCAATCATATGTTATAATGAAGGTAAGTACAATGAGGCATTGGAGCTTGCAAAACTTTCAATTAACATTGCAAAAAAAGTATATGGTGAGGATAGCAATAAAATTGCTATTTCAATGAACAATCTTTCATTGATATATGACGCTCAAGGAAAATTTGAAGAGGCAGAATGCCTGTTAATTGAATCATTAAAAATATGGAAAAATCAATTTGACTCAGATAATTCAAACATTGCTACCTCTTTGAATAATCTTGCAGGTATTTACGTATCTAGGGGCAAATATAAGGAAGCTGAATCATTGTACGAAAAGTCTTTAGAGATTAAGCGAAAATTCTTTGGAGAAAATCATGTTGAAATTGCTAGAAGTTATAATAATTTAGCTGATCTTTATCGCTTAGAGAAGAAGTACGAAGAATCAGAATCTCTTTATAAGAAAGCTATTAAGATATTTGAAAAAACAAAAAATAATAAAAGATCAGACATTGGATCAACTTTTAACAATCTTGCAGAAGTAATTAAAATTAAAGGCCAATATGATGAAGCATTAAAGTTGTATAAAAAATCTTTTGAAATATGGAAAACAACTTATGGCCCAGATCATCCAGACATTGCCACAGCAATAAACAATATAGCGGGAATTTATTATCTTAAAGGAAGTTATGTTGAAGCTGAAAAACTTTATAGAGAAGTACTTAAAATCGATGAGAAGGTATATGGTCAAAATCATCACTATAATGCAATGACATATAATAATATTGCATTGGTTAAAGAAGGAATGGGGCAATATGAAGATGCAGAACAGTACTTCAAAGCGGCTATTGAAATATCTGAAAATACTTTAGGAAAAATGCATCCGTCCTTAGTAACCTATTTGAATAATGTTGCTGGTTTATATAGGGCAAGGGAAAGATACAAAGAAGCGGAACTTTATTTTATAAAGGGACTTTTAGTATTGGAAAAAACATTTGGCACTTCAAGTCCAGATGTTGCATTAGCATTATTAAATTTAGCTGAGATGTACGATTCAATTGGAAGGGTAGATGAAGCAAAAAGATTTTCTGAAAGTGCAAAAAGTATATATAAAAAATTTTTTAAAAAATAGCTAATCATAATTTTAAGTTGAAACTGCATTTTGAGGCCAACGGACAATTTATACACTTTGGATTCTTTTTTTTACATAGATTTTTTCCTAATAAAACTATAAGCCCATGAAATTCTTGATATATTGTTAATTCTTCAGGAATTTCTGTTGTAATATACTTTTTCAAATCATCATATTCAATTTTCTCTTCAACGTTTCCTAATCTAGAGTATAATCTTTTGGTATAAGCATCAACGACAAATTCATTTTTCTCTGCAGCATAAAGAATAATGCTATCTGCAGTTTCTTTTCCTACACCTTTTAATTTTAAAAGCTCTTCTCTAAGTTCCACTTTATCTTTAGATAATAGTAAACTTATATCGCCATTATAATTTCTTAATAAATATTCGGATATTCCTTTTAATCTTTCTGCTTTTTGATTAAAGAATCCACTTGGTTTGATCAAATACTTTAATTTATTTAGAGGCACGTATGATATATCTCTTGGGGTTAAAATTTTTTCTTCTTTGAGATTTTTTATTGCTTTTTCCACATTGGTCCATGTTGATTGCTGAGTTAATATTGCTCCAATCACCACTTCAAAGGGACTATCCTTAGGCCACCAACTGCCAACTCCCCCAAAATGATCTTTCAAAATAGTATAAATTTCAAAGCTATTCATAATGATGCGTAGTCCAATGCAAAATAGGATATAATAAAATCTGCTCCCGCACGTTTTATAGCTAAAAGTAATTCATCAATTACTTTTTTTTCGTCTATCCAACCCATTTTGGATGCAGCTTTCACCATTGAATATTCTCCACTAACGTTATACGCTGCAGTAGGCATTTCAAATTTTTCTTTTACCCTAAATATAACATCAAGATAAGCTAGAGCAGGTTTCACCATAACTATATCTGCGCCTTCTTGTATATCAAGCTGAACTTCTCTCAAAGCTTCTAGTGCATTTGCAGGATTCATTTGATAAGTCCTTCTATCTCCAAATGTGGGGGCAGAATGTGCAGCTTCTCTAAACGGTCCATAAAAGGAAGATAAGAACTTTGCAGCATAAGACATAATTAGGATATCTTCAAAAGAGTTCTTATCTAATTCACTCCTGATAGCACTTACCCTGCCATCCATCATATCTGAAGGAGCAACTACATCCGCACCTGCTTTTGCGTGAGAAAGTGCAATTTTCGACAATAATTTCAATGTATCCTCATTTTTGACAATACCATCGCAAATTACTCCACAATGCCCGTGTGAAGTATACTGACAAAGACAGATATCCGTAATTACTAAAAGATTAGTATTCTCTTTTATAGTTCTTATTGCTTTTTGTACAACTCCATTTTCGTTATATGCTTCGCTACCTACTTCATCTTTTTTTTCTGGCATGCCAAATAGTAAGATGCCAGGTATTCCAAGATCTTCTGCTTTTTTAGCTATCTCCACTAGTTCAGGAATAGGATACCTAAATTGACCAGGCATAGATTGTATTTCTTCTACTTTATTTTTTTCATGAACAAAAATAGGATATATCAAATCTTTTGAAGTTACATTATGTTCTCTAAGCAATTCCCTAAGTTTCTCATTTTTTCTTAATCTTCTCAATCTGACTTCTGGATATATTCTACCGCCTCCAAGTTATTGTAAACTTTTTCTCTTAAATCTTTGACTGGTTTATGAAGGACTTTAGAAACAATTGCTCTTGTTAAATCATCTATAATCATTATTTCTTTTTCATTATCTAGATTAAGCATTTTTAAAGCTCTATCAAGCTCCGTCTTTCGAATATTTTCTGCTTTTAACCACACGTCGGCAATATAGGGCTCTACATACATTCCCCTAAGATTATTCTCAAGTTTTTTTATCTCTTCTTCAACTATTATTGAAGCCTTTTCCGATTCCTCTCTCCTTAGTTCCATGTTTTCTTTTGCTATTTCTGAAAGAGAATCGATGTTGTAAAGGTATACTCCATCAATATCCCCTACTGATTGATCTACATCTTTTGGTATCGCGATATCAATAATAACTAAGTCCTTTTTTCGTTCCTTGATTATTTCTTTAATATCTTTAGTGTGAATAATGGTGTGAGGGGCGGAAGTTGCAGTAATTACTAAATCCGAAACTTTGATATGGTCCATCAAATAATCAAATTTTAATGCCTGACCTCCAATAGTATTCGCTATATTTTTTGCGGTCTCATAATTTCTATTTGAAACATAAATACCTTCAACACCCTTTGAGGATAATGATTTTGCAATAAGGCAGCTCATCTCCCCAGCTCCAACAATCAATATTTTTTTATCTACTAAAGAACCGAATATTTTTTCTGCTAGCTTGACTGCAGCACTTCCAATTGAAACTCCGCCTTTAGATATATCTGTACTAGTTCTTACAAGTTTTCCAACTCTTATGGCTTTATT
>JAAZKM010000051.1 GCA_012799835.1 Candidatus Methanofastidiosia archaeon | reverse complement strand
TCTTTTGAATTCTTCTTTGAATACTTTTCTGCGATTATTTCGTCAGAAATCATAATCGCAATTTTTTCTCTTGAAAACCCCTGTTTGTCCAACTCTTTAATTTTCTTAGCAACTCCTTTTGGACCGACAATACCTTCTATCCTCCCAGCCATATCTTCAGCAAGCGGTATTTCAACAGAGGGGGATGGGTCCAATCCCTTTTTTCTTGCTTCTTGAGCAACTTCATAGGCTCTTTTTCCTTCACTTTCCAAAGAATTAAAATAAGCATCAATCACCTAATAGCCCCCACCATCACAAAATCCCATAATTGAGAGCTTGTGGGTTTTTAAGTTAAACACAGGAACTCTACCTGGTGTGGGCATAATGTTTCTCATCTTCTGGTAATCAGTCTGAGCTTGCCATCCACCAGAATTAATCATCGATGTCCCCCTGTAATTGCCAAAACCATTAACATGAATATGTCCTGTATGAAAAATGTCTGGATATGTATCGATTAACAGATAATCCTTTTCTTCAGGTGAAATTGGAGTTTTTCCTCCAAACACAGGGGCTAAATGGCGCTTTCTCAACATTTCTTTCATAGCCGGTATAGGTTTGTCATGGCCCACCCCAGCTATACCTTCAACAAAGTCATAGATACTTGTGCCATGATAGGCAACTGTTTTTACTCCATGCATTTCAAAAAAACATGGATTTGGAACCATATCCACATTCTGTAATTCATAAAGTTTCTCTGCATACTGCTTTTCCACAGGCAATTGAGGTTCTCCACTTCTAGTCGCATCGTGATTTCCCGGGGAGATAATTATCCGAATCCAATCTGGAACCATAGAAAGGAGCTCATACAATCTTTCGTATTGATCGTATATACCAAGTATTTCTAAATCTTTGTCTTGATTTGGATAGGTTCCAACTCCATCAACAAGGTCTCCCGCTATAACTAAATATTTTACCTTAGAAGCTAACTCTCTCTGTGCAGGAGAACCCATCCTAATATTTAACCATTTTATGAATTTTAAAAATGACTTTTCTAAAAATGCATTTGAGCCTACATGAATATCTGAAATGTGTACTGAACATAGATCAACTTCACTTCTAGATGCCTCTCTTGAAACTGGCAAATCAGGAAATTCAAATTCTTTTCCAAATATTATTCCGTCCCCAAGAATGCCCTTAATCCATATTATTTCATCAAGCACGATAAATTTGACTTTTTCATCAAGTTCCTTTGAACCGGAAAAAAATACTTTTATCCTCCCGGTATCATCCTCTACTGTTAAGATAAGATTTCCTTTCTTTGATTCGTTCTTTTCAGTAATCATACCAACTATGCTGGCTTCTTCACCTTTTCTACTCCTTAAAATATCCCCTATGGGCATAAAGTCTCGAGTTGAAGGCCTCTCTCTAAACATTTTTTTCATTTTTGTGTATCTGTCATTGAAAAGTTTAACAAAATCATCTATAGTGCCTTCAGATACATTTTCTGATTTAATATTTTTAGTAAACTTTATTTGGGCTTCATTTTCTTTTGCCGGGATTCTTTTAGCATTAATTGATCTTCTAATTTCTGTTTGTGAATTTTCATCTAGCTTTATCTCAGTTTTTTCATTTTCGATAGTCACTGGAACTTGAATTTCTTCAACATCTCTTAAGAAATCTTTGATATCGCTACAATCAACAAAGACTTTACATCTTTCTTTTAAAAAATCAATTAACTCAACATATTTGTTTTTTTCAACTAAAGACAAACTTTCAACACAGTTAAACGTAAGTATCAGGTTGTTCTCTAAAAAAAGATTATTTATTTCCTCATTAAACGACATTGACTCTCCCACTAAATCACCGTTGATCAATGGGATTAATTGTCATAGATTAGGTCTTCTTCAAGGTAATCTTCAAAGATCTCTTCTTCCTCATACCATCCTAATATCTCTTCCTTTTCAATGAGTTCCCACTCATTTTCAAAATTTATTAGTATAAGCTCTTCGCTACAGTATGGACACTCTATATTTAAACCATCCTTTAATTCCTTGAATTCTATAATTTCTAGACATACTGGGCAATCTATTTCCTTCATTTTATCCCTACCTATACGCATTTACCTAATTTTTAAATCTATCTATGTGATTTTGAAAGAACACCTGGATCTTATCAATTAGTATTTCTTTTGAATCTGGAATATATTCCAAATTGTCTCTTATCCACTTGGGTATGTCCTTTGAAACGAATTTGTTTGCCACCCTTTCATCAAGAAAGACTACCAATGCTTTGTCTGATATCAATCGGTGTGCTCTTCCTGCCGCCTGGCTAAGCTTTCTGTGGGCCGGGAGATAATACCCATAGTATTTTCCTTTCCCATAAAACACTTTTTGGTAATATTTAATCTGCGCTTCTATCCTTGGTGTAGGTTTTGCATATGGAACGCCAACAATTACCACTGTATTCATCTCATTTCCAGGATAGTCTCCTCCCTCTGCATTTCTGCCTCCCATCACCCCCAACAATACGGCACCGTTCTTCGTAGAGTGAGCCTTAAAATCAGAGACTAGCATGTCATTTTCTCTTGAATCCATGTTACGTCTTTCAATAAACATGGGCTTGTCAGATATGTGGACTATTCCTGAGTTAAGTAGGCCTTCAACAACTTCATAGGAAGAACAGAATATACCTACATTTAAAGGAACTGAATGTATTATATCTATGGCCTTTTCGGTTATTTTTTTATACATCTCTTCGTTTCTATGTGTTCCCTTCGTCGTCACTCCTTTGGTAACTATGCCTTTTATGTTAGAAGATGAGAACGGTGATGGAAAAATCTTATATGATGGATTTTTTACCCCTATGATATCTGAATAAGCTTCCAAGGGCTCAAGGGTGCCTGACATATGAACAGTACCAAAGGCAAAATCTAAAACTTGTGTTGTTATAGGCCTTGGATCAAGTGATAATATCCCTAGTTTTAACGTCTCTTCATCCCTTCTTGTTTTACTTTTTTCAAAGAGGTAACAATACCCTTCACTTCCCCTAACTTTAAACCAATTCTCTATAAATGAGGCAATTTTGAAGACATGTGATCTTGGCACTTTATTTTTCTTTAGGCGCGTTTTTTGAATTTTTTCGCCCAAAGCTTTCATATAAACTATCAAATCGAATATGGTCTTTTCAAAACTCTTTGAAACAAAAGGCCCTTTCATTCCTTCTAATCTGGTAAAAAGATCTTGGTAAGAGATTATTGCCTCATCGTCAAATTCAAGTTTAAAATCTTTTTCTAATTCTAAGAATACTTCATGCAATTTATTTAAAAATTCAGTCACAACTGGTTCATTAAACTCTATAGACTCATTAATTGCACTTGTTATTGAATAGATAGAAAGCTGATCTGAGCCTAGGTTAATTGCAAGATCGGAAAGATTATGTGCCTCATCTAGGACTAAAACAATATCCTCTAGAGTTGCCCCAACACCTTCGAGAAAATTATCTCTTATATCTGGATGAAACATATACATGTAGCTACAAGAAATTACTTCGACATTCTGTAATATTCCTTTCACTACCTCATATGGGCACATATTCTCTTCCACACAAAGTGTAACTACATCTTGAGACAAAGAGGGTTTTTGTGAAAGACTTACTTCAATCTCATATGCCCTATCTTCCTTTTCTTTCATATTTTCGTAAAATTCGCATTTGTTCTCCCTTCGTAATAATCTACAAATATGAAGGGCTGTTGCAGTATCCATATCATTATTGATGATAGTTGGATGAAGGCACATTGAACTTCTTCCTTTTATTGAAATACCTGAAATCTCTGCCTTCTTTCCAATTTCCATTAATTCTTCCATTACCCTATCCATCTGTTTATGAGTTCTGCAGCAATAAACTATTTTTTTACCAAATTTTTCGGCAACTGGTAATACCGCAGATAATACAGAAATTGTTTTGCCAAACCCAGTTGCAGCTTCTACAATAGGATTTTTTCTTTGGATGAGGCTAGCTTGAACAAACTGGATAAACTCCTCTTGATTTGTCCTATATTTGTCATATGGGAAGAAAGAGTTTTCCATAATAAAAAAATCATTTGGTTTATTAAAAAATGTTTGGATAGAACTTTGGCATATATAAATAATATAACTGCTTCTTTACTCAATATTAAAATATCAGTTAAATGACTCCTAAAACATTGGCTTGTTTTAGATAAATTTCAATACTTTTTAATTTTAGATCTTCGATTAAAAATTCATTGATTACTATGAGAATATTGAATACACTCTAGGCTTATTATAAATATGACGCTAGAAGCTGTCTGACTTTATTTTATTCAAGACCATCGATCTTCTTTAGAAGACATAACAATACCTAATTTGATATTGACAGATGCAAGGATACATTTTAATAAAGTTAGATTGGGTGTAATGCGCCCTCGCCGGGATTCGAACCCGAGGCTTCGGCTCCGCAGGCCAATATTTTATCCAACTAAACTACGAGGGCAGCACAAAGGTCAAAATAGAAAGATTAATAAACTTTTTGGTAATAGGTTTCATTGGTGAGGCAATGGAAGATGAAGACATCGATAATGTAGTTATTCAGGGAGAACCATCGCCTGAAGAAATTGCAGAGAGTGATAGAGAAGGTATTAGAATTGCTGCAAAAGAAGTAAACTATGATCTTGCCCCTGCTGAGATAGAGGACATCAGAAAAGCTATGTTGAAGGCATTGATACTAAAGATAGTTGCAGCTAACTCCCTAGTTCCTGAAAACGTAAAAGAGGACGACTTTGAAACTATTTTGGCCTTATACACTAACGTTCTATCCAACTTGCTGAAAAAATAATATTCTTTTTATTTAATTCATGGTATTACTTTCATTGAGTATTACATTTCTAATAGCATTTTTTTATTAAATAATAATTATCTGTCAATTCCAAACTTATAGATATTGAATCAAAAAAAGAAATAGAAATGGATGAAGATAAAAATATTATAATATGCCATCCAATCTTCTTTGCATTATCTTCTAAATGCCATATACAGGAAATCTTAATGATTTTACAAATTCATCATTAAAATTTTCTTCTGCTGCAAGTTCAATATAGTCTATTTTTTTATTAATTTCATTCTCCTCAATTCTCTTCTCTTTCGATAAAAGAGATATCTTTGCACCTTCACCAGCAGCATTTCCTATAGATTTTATTCTATCCAGTGGTATATTTGGGATAAGACCTATCCTTATTGCACTTTTAATATCAATATAATTGCCGAAAGCTCCCGCAAGATAAAGATTATCTATGTCATTTGCTGTTATTTTTAATTTTTCTAGAAGAATATTAATACCAGTTGCAATAGCCCCCTTGGCTAACTGAATCTCTCTGATGTCTGATGCAGTGATGACGATATCTTTTGATATTTCAGTATTATGTTTCCATTCAATTACATATTCATTTTGCCCATTAGAAGGATTTTTCCTTACCCTTTCACAATCTTTATTTATTATTCTTCCGCTAGGGTCTAATAGTCCTACTTTTAACATTTCAGACACTACGTCAATTATGCCAGATCCGCATATACCTTTCGGTTTTCCATTGCTTATAGTTTTATAAAAAGCCTTGAAAGATCCATCTTCAATAAATACTGATTCAATAGCGCCCGTTGAAGCCCTCATGCCAAATTTCAAATGACCGCCTTCAAGAGCCGGACCTGCAGCGCACGAGCAGCTTACCATTTGTTTATTGTTTCCTAAAACAAGCTCTCCATTAGTTCCTATGTCTATTGCAAGTGAAATTTCATCATTTTTGTAAAGCTCAGTTGCTAACAGGACGCCAATTGTATCTGCACCCACAAATCCTGAAATTATTGGTAAAACATGAACATTACCAGATTGATTTATTTTAATACCCAATTCTCGTGATTTTATGTCAACTGAACTTGAGACGACAGGCGTAAAAGGAGACAATGAAAGACTTTTTGGATTAATGTTAAGAAATATGTGATGCATGGCTGTATTGCCTACAGCAGTCATTTCGTAAATGGAATTATAAGAAATATTATTTCTTAAACAAAGAGCATCAATCATTAAATTTATTCCTTCAATAATGGAGTTTTGAACAGAGTTTACACCATTATTTATAGAATATGTTATCCTTGAAATCAAATCTTCACCATACTTTATTTGTGGATTTAGTATTGATTCGATGTCAATTAGTTTTCCTGTTTCTATATTGAAAAGATAGGTCACTACAGTTGTCGTGCCTATATCAATAGCAATTCCATAAACATTCTCTTCTAAATTGGATAATCCTATAACTTCATTTTTAAATATAATAAATTTGTGTTTTGATTTGTCCATAACTTTGTTTGAGATGTCCTTTAGGGCAGGGTAATCAATTGAAAGATTGCTCTTCTTTAGTTCATTTTTAATAAGGTCAACATAACTGTTTTCATCACCCAAGGATGGCCTGGGGATACTGACTTCCCTAATTTCAAGACACGGATTAATCTTTATTTTTCCTGAAATCCCTTCTTGTAGTATTCTTAGCCTTTTTTGAATAGATGATTCTGGAATTTCTATAATTACGTCTTCGATTACTTTTACAAGGCAACTCAATCTCACTCCTTTTTTTAACTCGTCTTCAGAAAGAATATTTTTTTCTTCAAGCGTAATTGCATTAACACTATCGGGAGTTTTTACGATTACTTTACACTTACCACATTTTCCGTTTCTACCACAAATTGCTTCTATATTAAATCCAAAATTATTTAAGACTTCTAAGAGATTGGATCCTTTGTCACAATTATTAATTTCTTTTTTAAGATTGGAAATCGTAATATTAATTTTCTATTCCCCCTGTTCTAATTAAAATAGATTTATTTTTTAAAGTAATCATTTCTTGCGTCAATCATAGCTATACAATTTTTAATGGGGGTCATAGGTGCCAATCCACAACCAGGTGCAAGTACATCTGTGCCCTTTTCCAATGCAGTAATACATTCTTCGTAAACTTCGTTGTAAGTTCCGTTTAGCAAAGTCTTTGATGTAGAAATATTCCCGATAAGCTTAATCTTTTCCCCTAAGGTATCTTTTGCTTCTTTCATATCCGTCTTTTCTTCAATACTTAGTCCAATAAATCCACTCTCTTTAAGTGATGGCAATATTGCAGTTATATCTCCGCATATGTGGAGAATACCATCTCCTTTTATTTTTTTAGAGATGTCCTTATAAATTGGCAATACTAGATCATTAAAATCTTTCGGGCTAATCAGCTCTGGAGATGCCACTGGATCCAAAACAACAAAAGCATCGGCCCCGGCATCAAGTAATGCATTTGCATAGGAGATCATGGCATCACTGCCGTATTGGAGGTATTCAAGTAGCCCTTCTTTTTCCCTAATAAACCACCTCATTAGCGTGGTAACTTCAACAAGACCACTTGCGATAGTTACAGGCCCTTCAGAACCTGCTATTATGGGAACGTCATCTCCAACAATATCCTTGATTATTTTAATAGCTTCAATCATTATTGGGATTCTTCCACTTGAAAGAATAGTTTCAGGAACTTTACCTATTGGCACTGGTTTTCTTGAATTATAGGGGTGGCCTTTAACTGCAGCTTGTCTAGTCGTATCCCCCTTTTCAATCTCACAACCCAAAGCTTCCAATAAAACAGTAAGGCAGTAAGGGATTCTAACAGCTTCAAATCCTATTTCTTTATGAGCGCTTATTGCTAGTTGTGCCAAAGCTTTTGGATTCCAATTAGCATCTGGCCAGTAGTATTTTGTTAAACTCATTAACTCCTTTGTTCCCGTTTGAGTAACAGCTAATACTGGAGCCTTGTCAACTGTTTTACCATTTAGAGTTCTTTTTAGTCTCTCTTTTAAAGTCAAATTTACCATAGAATCACCAACTGTTAAAAAAAATAAAAAATAAATTATTTGTAAACTCCAAATTGCCTTGCCGCATCAATAAATGCCATAGGTTTGATAGGTTCGGCTAGAGGTGGGAATTCACAACCAGGGCACAATATAAATCCCCTAGGATTTTCTATTCCCTGTTCAATATTCTCTTTGCACAATTGGACGACTTCCTGGTAAGTTCTTGTTTGTATTGATGGAGGGTCAACATTACCGCCAATAATATCGTGGGTACCAAATTTTTCAATTTGTGTTTTAAGTGGAGTTTCAGGGCCAAAGATCCAAGCATATATTCCTTTCCAGTTTAAAGACTCTCTCATCTTTATGTAGTATGGAATATTTAAATTTTGATCTGCACAGGGGTGCATCAAAGTCACAGGAATATCAAATTCTCTTATTTTTTTATGGACTTTCATCATATAGGGAAATGCAAATTCTTCAAACTTCTGTGGCGATATCACTGTATTTGCTTCTACTGGGCCACCATCAAAAACTACACACTTGTCTGCACCGTACCTATTGACAAAGTATTCAACTTGATTGATAAACATTTGACTGACCTTATCAAGTAAAGCGTGGGCAGACTTAGGTTCAGTTTTCATCCATTTTAAAAACTTTGTTGTTTCTGCAACGACGGCAGCTGCAGTAAATACACTACCTCCCTGAAATATACCGGGCATTCCCATTTCTACACAACGATCACATAATTTTTGGGCTTCAACAAATCCTCCAACTGGTTTATCCGAATCGGGAACTTCGAGTTTGTCTATGTCTACTAACTCATTTACTGGATGTTCAATGACGTACGGTGCACTGTGACCTTCCCCATATGGAAATCCAACTTTTCCGCCAAACTCCCACGGGCCGCAGGATGCATATCCATACATAGGTGTTTGCTCATATCCATAAAGCCTCATCGACATAAACTGAGCTTCAAAAGATTTATTTCCATCTGCATAGAAATCGCCTAAAGGCATACCTACTATTTTAGTGCAAAATCCCAAAATAAAAGGAACTACAGGTACTCTATCGGGCTTTTCACCCATCAACACCGCTTGAAATCTCTCAGGAGGGGTCATTTTATCCATTTCATCACACTCCAACTAACTTTTTGGAAACTTTGACAGCTTCAACTGCATCTTTTCCATAACCATCTGCACCTATCTTGTTTGCAAAATCATTATTTATAGGTGCGCCACCTACAACAACTTTGGCTTTGACGAAGTTTTCTTTTAATTTTTTTATTACCGGCTCCATATACATCATGCTAGTTGTCATTAAAGCTGATATTGCGACTATATCTGCATCTTCTTCAATAGTTTTCTTAACAAACGTGTCCACAGGTACGTCCTTACCAACGTCTATCATGATAAACCCAGCAACTTCAAGCATCATTTTAACTAGATTTTTCCCTATGTCGTGTATGTCTCCTTGGGCTACCCCTATCACAACCTTAGCAGGTTTTTTAGCAGATGCATCCACTTTTAGATGTGGTTTTAAAATGTCAATTGCAGCATACATAGCATCAGCAGATAATAGAATCTCTGGAACAAACATTTCTTTGAGTTCATAGAGATCACTAACTTTTGCCATTCCTTTGTTACATCCATTCATTAGGGATTCATACGGGTCAATTCCAATCTCAAGAGATTTTTTTGCTAGCTCTTCGCTTTTGACTTCATCACCGTCTATCACAGCTTTAGCCAAACCTTCAAGAATTTCTTCTTTTGATACCATACTAACACCCAATATTTTCAAAATAGTTATCCGGTTAAATTTGAGTTTCCTAACTTATAAACCTAATCAATGGATGGAGGTGCCATCCATTAACAAGCTTTATATTATAGATATCTTTAACTTAAGTGAATAACTATTCTAAGAAATTTGGAGGGAACAAATTTGGAAGAAAAAGAACTATTTGAAAAATTAAAAAGCGCTGTTGTTGAAGGAAACGATAAAGAAATAAAAAAACTTTCTCAGCTTGCAATCGATAACGGTGTTGATGCATATAGAGCTTTAATAAACGGATGTGCTAAGGGAATGGATGTGGTAAGCGATAAATATGAAAAAAAAGAAATGTTTGTACCTGAAATCTTGTTGTCTGCAAGAGCAATGTACGCTGCTCTTGATGTCCTAATGCCACACTTAAAGGCTGAAGAATCAAAGAACACTGGAACGGTAATGATTGGTGTAGTAGAAGGGGATATACACGATATTGGAAAGAACATAGTGTCACTTCTTTTGAAAGTAGGGGGATTTGAAGTTGTGGACCTAGGTAAAAATGTACCTTTGAAGACTTTTGTTGAAAAGGCAAAAGAAACAAAACCAGACATAATTGGATTGTCAGCACTTATGACAACATCGATGATGGGCATGCCTGAAGTTATTGGGATGATGAAAGATGCAGGCATTCGTGACCAAGTAAAAATACTTATTGGTGGTGCACCAATTAGCCAGAAATTTGCTGATCAAATTGGTGCAGATGGTTATGCCCCAACTGGACCATCCGCAATAAAAGCAGCTGAAAAACTTATTGGGGGCAACTAAATGGTGGCTTCTGAAAGATGGCTTGCAATGCTTAGGGGCGAAAAAACTGATAGGATTCCCGTTATCCCTGTAATTCTAGGTCATTGTGCTAAGGTAATGGGAAAGTCGGATCTCGGAGATTTTTATACAAAGCCTAAATTTAACATACAAGCACAAATATTAACAAGAGAGCTTTATAAATATGATCAACCGCCTTTTATTGCTGATCCTGGATATTTCACTGAGTGTTGGGGTGGTAAAACACTTCAGCCATATAATCCAAAAATGGGATCACCTGTTCCAATACAACCAGCTGCAAAAAATGCAGAAGAATTAGAGAAACTTGAAATCCCAGATCCTAGGAGAGCTCCTTGGACCAAAGAATTTAGAGAAATGATAAGTCTTGCAGTAGCTCAAAAAGAAATGCCGTGGGTCCAAATAATGGGTGGGTGGAT